>CAYNGF010000091.1:0-14663 GCA_964396515.1 uncultured Paludibacter sp. | reverse complement strand
CAGTTTGCCTGTGCGTTCACATCAAATTTACCGTGAGCACATCCAGTAAGCGTGAAGACTACAAATGCAAAAACTGCGATTACGATCTTTCTCATGGTGTTTTCTCCTTGACCGACCCGGAAAATCGAGCGGTAGGCTTGAGATCGCAGGTCGGTCTGTGTGTTTGTATAGGGGTTTAACAAAGTGTCTCAGAATGGCTAAAAAGGGGCTTAAAACGGGGATGTGTTTTTCAACTTGGAAAAGGTATTATTTTCGCATCCTTGAGCGCCTCGGCAATCTCTTCGTGAAGCGGAAAGTTCTCCGCAGCGACAGTGATGTCGTTATCCTTGAGAAACTGGATAGCATTCTTGACATCGCTTGCTGTGGCTTCACCTGAACGTAGCTTTTCAATCAACTGTTCAACTACTGTTTGAAACAGTTCATCCATAAGTGTTAAGCGACTCATGGTAAAAACCTCCATTTCGACTTCAGGTACAACCAGATAAACCCTAGGATGCCACCAGTCATTGTTGTGATCACACCCATGATGAACGCTTTGCGAACATTGGTCAGATCAGAGATCAACTGTTTGATAGCTTTGTGGTGCTCTTTGTGTTCTTCCGGTGTTATACCTGCGTCCTCTAAGTGACACCGATAGGATTGCCCGTTTAGTATCTCCTGGAGTACCTGTTTCAGTGTTTCGTGGTCGATGTTCATTCTTCAGTATCCTGTTCGCTTAGCCCGGTAAGATACTCCCGGATATTATGGGTTAAGGTGCCATAATCTTCAGGTATACTCATGATGCCCAATTGTTGGGCCATGCGTTTCTGTGTTTGTTCAATGATCTTCTGTTGGAGTGCCGGTGTTTTCTGAAGGACCATCCTTCGTGAAGCTGTCCTGAATTTGGTGATGACTTTGCGAAGCTCTTTGCCCCGGTCCTCCGGGCGTTTCAACTGTTGATATTGTGGAGTGGTCACAAGATAGTTCAACGTATTGCGCAGCCCTTTGATACCTGGGATCACTTCAAGTTGTGTCATGTATTCCTGAGCTTCATCCATTTGTTCAGGCGTCAGTTCGATTGTGACACCCTGATGGGTCACTCGTGGACTCATTCGCTCCACATTGGTGTGCGTGTCAGCCAACTCCAGTAGACTTGGGTCCATCATCATTTCTTTCCGTTGGCCACCCCAAAAGGTGTATCCTTCAAATTTCTCAGTGCGATCCCCGAACAACACATGCCTTCGTGGTAGCATACCTTCACGGTTCCAGTGTTGGTTCCACAATCCGTTCATCACGTTCTTCCAATCGTCAAACATACTGCCAAGCTCTCGATACTCGGGATCTTGTGTCAGATTCGCCACATACTTTTGGAGAGCACTGAACGGCATAAATGTGCCGGCTTGTGTAACAGCCATCCGGCCCAACTTGTTTGCTCCACCCGGATCAAAAATGATGCGCAACAAATCGTGAGCCCCTTCCATACCCGGAGCATATGCAACGGCTTCAGATAGTGTAGCTAGTCCTTTTGCCACAGCTTGTTTCACCTTATTGTCCGCATCTTCATCCATGTGTCCTACCACGTCATACAAGTGAGCAATGTTAGCTCCAATGGTGAAGTACATGGCAACCGGGTCCAGCCCAGTCAATGTTTCCCACTCACCAGTCTTAGCGTTGAACCATGCATTGTCTGGAATATGTAGAGCTTGCGCTGTTGCACGTTCTTTGAAGTCTGTTACACCACGTAGTTTCCCATTATAGTACAACTGAGCACCAGCGTAGAACATAGCCATGCCGGTAGCTACTCGGAGAACCGCAGTCTTCCTGCGGATCCCCCCGGCAGCCCAATCGGCTCGAAACTTCTTTGTGAAGATGGGCATGGTGTCACCAACACTGTTCAGGATGTTGAATAACACTTTATCAAACGGGATGAAAAGCCCTCGCAACAGTGGGAATATCACTTTACTTGCAGGGTGAGACTGTCGTGTATCCAAAAGCCAATCATGGAATGACTTTTGTTTACCTTCAAGGTTCTGCTTAAAGATCATCCAACGGCTGTCGTGGATTGCCCGACGATGAAACTCGTGTGAAGGATTGTCTATCAATTCGGTAGCAAAGCGCACCAATTCGTTTCCTCGGAGTCCTCGTTCAATTCCTTCCTGGATGGCATTGTAACGCATGGCACCCATATAGGAAACCGACTGCATGACCTCATCGGTAGCTGTGAGTACATGAAAAGGTATGCGTATCACATCCCCAACAGGCAACCATTTGCCAAGATTTGGGGTCATCTCACCGAATTCCCATTTGGCAACAGGGTCCAACACACTGTCACCACTTTTCAAACTCTGCCAAAATGGTGCATCAGCGAAGCCTCTCCAGCCTTTAAGTGTGGCTTCACCTAAGCCTTTACCATCCTTGAGAGCCTCTGCAAACCCACGCCAACTTCTAGCAGCACCTAGAGCATCCAACATGGCATGACCTTGAGTTGTCCAGCGCCGCCACACTTCTTTGAACAATTCGATATCCTGATTTTGTAGACCTTGGAGCATCAACGCTGTATCCATGTTGAACTCTTCGTGAACCATTCGAGCCGTTGTGCCAACAAGGTTTTTCGCCCAGGTAGTGGGTGAGCTTAACATCGAGGACAACTTGATCTCTATCAAACTGTCAATCCAACGTATACCGTGGTAACGCCTCACAAACTGTGCAACAGCTTTACCTCTGTCACGTGGTTGTTTCCCCAGGGCTTTCAACTGTTCCACCAGTTCATCCAGGTTCTTCCCGGCATGATTGTGGATATCCAACACGGTGTCCGGGTCCAACAGGTGGAACCCAAAGCGGTCTCCCCCTTTCATCATCCGTTGGATGTTCATAGCCCGACCAATGTTTGCCTTTGCGCCATGCAGGATGTTGAACACTTCTGCGAAAGTGTGTGTCATCTCTTGAACCAACAGTTTATCCTCAGTAGACACAGCTTTCTCGGCGAACTTTGTGAGCATCTCTGCGTAAGCTGAAAAGTATATCTCGGCAGCACGAATCGCTACCGGGAGGTCTTCCGTAGCAGCTTCCAAAGCTTTCAGGCTTTTCCACGCTTTGCCTATCCCGGTCCAACCAGACAGTCTCATCAGAGCTTCCTCGTTGGTATCCTCCATGTGTACCACCGCACCACCACCAGCTTCCTGAATGCGATCTTTCAGTGTACGGTAGATATGTGTGATGATTTGCTGACTGTTTTCCGGGGCGAGAAAACGCTTTAGATTGACTCCAGAAAACTCCCGGCTTTGCCGTGCAGTCAACCCGGCAATCGGATAGCCTTCCTTCATGAGAAGCTCGTAGTCAGCAATGTGTTCAACATCGAGCATCCCCTTGGCAAGCTGGAATACAGTAGCAGTGATTTCCGGGAGTTCTTTATCGGTGATCTCCAGGGAACCAACAGCTTGCTTGAAAGACTGTTGGAAAGCTTCAAGTGCCTCATCGCTATTCTTAGGTATCTGTGGAGCTTCACTGATGGGGATGCCATGGGCTTCCTGAGCACGTTTAAGCGAAGCTTTGTCGACAGGAGCAGCAGGTTCAACTTTCAGTGGAGGTTTCAGTTTAGCCGTTTGTACACGTGGTGTCATTTCACCCGGCATAAGTTTTGTGGGTTCCACCCTGTACACATTGGTGTCACTCATGATGTCCACGATGGTCTGATCACCAGCAACAGCCTTCTTAAAGTTTTCAAAGGTGTAACCTTCTTTTTCCAGCGGTTTAGTGTACAGTTCGGCAGTCGCTCTGTTGGTTTTCACCATGTTCATGCGGCGACTAACTTCTTCCTCGGTCGCACCTTTGGCAATCTGTACCAGTTGACCTTGATCTGAAGCCACATACCCAACGTATTGCTTCGGAACAACTTTCGGTTCCGTAACCCCCCAACGGGAAAGAAACTCTTCAGGATTCTCCCTGTAAGATGCCAGTACACTATCGTAGTACTTTTGGTACTCCATGAACGGTTGGAGAAACTTCTTTCGTATAGCTGTGAGAGTTGAACCCTCTTGTTCAGCCATTTCTTTAGCTATACGTGAAGTGACCTTCAACGGGTTCACCCAATCTTGAAAGTCCAGGTATCCCTGTTCTGGTCCCTTAGTGAGTATCTGGTTTGCCAGAGATTCTGACAGTTCTTTTTCCATACCATGGTTGCCCTGAAGGATACGATGTTTGAGCAACCCGAGGGACTCCCCGTCCACCAAATGGTTATCACCAAGAAGCTCTGCAGCCATGCCTGGAGGTGGCACAATACCTGGAGCTTCTGGTGCCATTTCTGTGATATACAACCAGCGTTCAGGTTTGTTGACTTGTCGTTTCACCGGATGTGTCATTTTAGACACTCCTTCTATCGGTTTACCTGTAGGGAGATCCCATGTTTTGTTCACCGGGTGAAACGCACTGTCCACCAAATCTTGCTGTTCGACTATCTTGGTCACAACTTCGTCAATTTCCGTTGCAACTGCCGGGGCATCCCCGGCATGCTTTAAGAGGAGCTGTCCACGTAAACTTTTCAGTCCATGAAACAGTCCTCTTACCAGTTCAACTCCTCCTTCTGCAAATGTTCCGAGAATCTGATCCTCTATCACTGATTTGGCTATAGCTTCGGCAGCACTATCGTCCGGTTCGGCTTTCAAAAAGTTTGCTATACTGTCAACCAATGGAGCAACAGGAGCTTCGGCCAACCAGTCCCCCATCACGGGGGCTGTGTCATCATCTGGTATCTGTTTGGCAATCAAGTTTGACAGCCGATCTTCCCAGGGGTCGATTACTGTAGCAGTGGCGGTCAACGATGCGATTTGCCCGGCCAGGAAACGGGCAATCCGTGGAGATATCTTAGCAAGAGTCATCAGTTTAGGTGCTTTGAGTGCCACGTTAGCCCAACCGAAAGCCGGGATGAATGCTGTGCCGAACTGAGTTACACCAGAGACAAACTGTCCTCCAAACGTAGAGGGTTCCTCTGGCATAACAAGATCCGTTAACGGGACCAACTCACGTTCCTCCTCGGGAACATCGAACAACCAACTGAAAAACGAGTTTACTTTTTGTCCAACTTCATTCACAGCTTCGATTGTCCCTCGTAAGGCCCCATAACCGATGTCTTTCGCATAGAACAATCCAGGTGACTCTTGGTAATCTATCCATTGTCCGGTTTGATACTCAGAGAGATGACCCCGGTTAAACAGTGTGTCAACTTGTTCAACATCGAGATCCAGAAAGTGTCCCCCCGTTTTCAGATGGTGAAGCCCTGTGTATTCCAGCACGTCCTGGTCGTTAAGCTGTCCTGCGGCTAATAGGGCTTCTACTTCATCCGGTGGGAGGCGGGACAGAATTTCTGTGTGCATCTGTACTCCTTACTTCTAAGATAACCACTGGTTACCCTATGTAAACGGTTGGGAGAATATCCTGAAATATTATTTCAGCCATACGTTCTGCACGGTTAGGTGTTTGTTTATGCCATTTGGATGCAAGGAAGTGTTCTTTGACGTTTTCCCATTCACCTTTCAAGATGTGTTCCTTGGTGTTAACAAATTTGGAAAGCCCGGCTCCCCCCATTTGGTAAGCCATACTTGCAACAACAGCCTGTCGGTTGACGGATAGTTTCTCCCAGACTTCCTCACCGAGCCATTGTTTAGCAGCTTTTACAGCCGTTTGTATATCCTCTTTGAACACAGTAGAAACTTGTTCAGGCGTCAAGGTAAGCTTTCCGTTGGCTGAAGCGTATTTCTTTCGGTCTTCCTCAGTAATCTTGTGGCCAATGCCGACTGTTGGGTGTCCTTCACTATCCAGATATTCCTCGTTACGTACGCCTTCTTCATGAGCCAACATGCTTTCCAGAGTCTTGTGGAGGGAAGCTTCTTTGTCTCCTGATGGTTCAACTATTTCGTTCATCTTTTTTTTCTTCATGTCTTCCAATCGTTTATGCAAGGCTGATTTACTGGCGGCGCTATTGCCTGCCGGCGAATAGGATATCCCATCCGGTGCTGGTGTGAAGTCTTTCCAGCGAGTCCGGTCTTTCTGTAGTTTGATGTAGTCCATCGCCCCTTCAATATCTTTCGCCGTGGGATACTGGCCTGTAACTGCACTATTCAACCACATCTCTTGAAACTCTTGGTACCACCGGATAACATTTTCCTCTAACTCTTTTTGATCCTGTGAAGCCTGTGTTGGAAAAAGATCCGCAAACGGTCCTCTTTCACCAACAAACAGTTTCACTGCACGTTTCTGTCCTTCTTTCCAACGGGCAGTTGCTTCTTGTTCCTGTCGGTTCTGCATTTTGTCTTCATGAGTTAAGCTGTATCCGATAGCCGCACGGGCATCTTCATAGCTTAACTGTTTGCGCTTCTGTACAATCTCAGGAATACTGATTGCACCAAGTTTCGCCTTTCGTAACACATCCACCATTACTTCAGGGTCCGACTGTGCCGCCCAACCCCCTTTACCTTGACGCCCCTCGATCATGTTGTTCAAAGCGTTGAACCGTGCGGAATCTAACACCAATCCTTCCGGGTTTCCTTCAGGAGAAGTGTATGCGTTCAACTCAGTTTTCAAAGCCATGAGACCATCTAGATCGTTTGGGTCCAACTCATAGAATTTCCGGTAAAGCTTGTTCTCCAGTAGGTTCTGCTGTTTGGCTTCTTGTTCACGTTGGATAGCCCGCTGCATTTCCCATCTGGAGTGCTGTACACCTTCCGTTCGGTGTAACAATGATGCCACCTTGTCTGGTCCAACCACATCAGCAATGCTGGTCCCACTGGCGTCCCTGAGTACCAACGGTGTGATATACCTGGTATCCCCGGTGACTGTGGCTCGAGCAGACAGGTAATCATAGGCCATCTGAGAGACTTGCGTTCGAGTGAGCCCCAAAGCTTTACTGTCCACTTGAAGCTGTGTGATCACATCCCGGATGGCCTGGGGATTCTCCAACCCTAATCTATCCAGTTCACCGGAAATAACTGCTTGGCCGCTAGCCAGTACCTCTGCTTCGTACTCCTGTTTTTGACGAGTGAAATGTAATCCGTCAATCTGATGGAGTATCTCTTGAGCACGAGGGATGAACCCTTTCATGTATGCAGGAGACTTACCTTCACGATACTGTTGGAGTAGCTCAGCCATTTTACCAGCCAGCTCTTCCGGGCTGTCTGTTTGGTTCTCCATATAGAGAGCTGTGGCATCTTTCCAGAATTTGTACGATTCACCCTTTCCACGCAGCTCATCATATTTCTGTATGCGAGCTGCATGTGCATCATCCGGGGGAGCTGTATCAGTGTAATAATCAGTTTCTCCCTGGGCAATCGCTTCTTTCTCCTGTGTGATCTTGTGGTCCTCATATAGTCTTGCAAAACCTGACAAAGCGTTCATCAGATCCGAAACGGCAGTGATCCTACGTGGTGGTTGTGGAGCCACATAGGGGTCTGTCGGTCTTGCTGCTGGCTGTATGTTTGGTGTGGTGTAACGGTAGGTATCCCTTGGGTCAACCTTGCGCCTCTTGGAAGGCTTTTTGTCCAGTGCCAGTGGCATAGGTTTCTCCTTAATAGATATACCGTTTTTTGTTCAGTTTACTACCGAAGTCCATCCCTTGTTGCGCCCCGGAAAGCGCAGAGGCAAACATTTGTAGACCAGATTCCCATGGTGTTGAAACCGCAGCACTAGCTTGGTTTATCCGTCCTTTCGCCTGAGCGTAGACGGAAAACTTTTCGTTTGCAATCTGTGCCTGTTGAATCTCCTGGTTCGCCTCATGCACACCGACATCATAACCAGACTGTATCAGTGCGTCTGCCAATTGGCGCATCGGTGTATTCCCTGCCACTCCACTTTCAGCAGCCATGACGGTTGCCTGAGAAACTTCACGTTGTGCTTGTCGTGCCCGTTCAGTTTCCTCCAAGGCTGTCTTGAGATCCACTTCCATTTGCCGTGTGTTCAACACTTGGTAATCTGCTAGTGCAGCCGCATTGGCAGCTTCAGCTTGAGCAACAGCAGCTCTGTTTTGTGCAGATATGTTTGCAGTAGTCTGCATGATTTGTAAACCGGCCCCAATCACTGAGGTTAAAATAGTCAATGCCGGGAGACACATAGTTCATCCTCCTTTTTCCAACTGAAAAAGTGGAATGGTAAATTGGGATATTGGAAGAACACAAAGGTAGCCCGGTCTACCGTAAAGCCTAACCATTCCAGCCATTCTATACAGTCGATGTTGATTGCGGACACATAGTTGAACAGTACACGATGCCCACGTTCTCGTATCTGTTTGATTAATGTTTTGGTCCATCTTAGAAGAACAGTTTTGTGCTCATACACGTGCTCTGTACAGACCATCCAAGGTATTCCATATTCAGCACCAGGAGCACCAACTACTCCATATACAGCCAACAGTTCACCGTCATGAAACACCAGTTCACAAAAATCACTCACTTTGGCAGCACAACACAGTGCTTCATTTGGGTTCTCTCCGAGAGTCGCCCGGATTTCCACTTGGTCAATCAAACGGAGAGGCATTTCACGTAACAAAGCGTTATCTGTTACGTAATCATAACTCTTAAACATAATCATAATGGTCTGCTCCTCCGGGAGTAGTATCCTTCGACAACTGCTCCATATATACGAAACGGCATGAAAGTGTCATTGACCAGATCAACTATGAGATTCCTGTTCTCCGCAAGGACAGGGGCACGCCGGATGCCTGTATATCGATTGATGAAACTGTTCGTCAACACTGTCGACACTTTACTCCGTTCTGGAGCTGTCACTTCCACCCGGAGATATCCGGTGTCCATCATGGCTGGTGCTAGAAAACGTAGTTGAAACCGTCCGTCAATCACTGAGTTATCCTGGTCATCCCTAAGGTATATCTCAGAGAACCTGTACTTTGATGTGTACAGTTTTCCAACAGTATACGCAACACCTGACACATCGCCAGTCACTCGAAGCTGTGTGTCACTCGCTTTGGTGAAACTGACGGATGTGCCCGCAGGACTCACCATGCAAAACGCAGTTGATGTGTCGCTATACGGAAGGTTGAACAAGGTTTTATCCAGGACTGCATTATAGGTTCCTGTCAGAGAAACTCTTCGATCCAGGTGTATGTTCGCCCCAAATGCTTCAACCGGTTGGTTTTCCAACTCGATCTTCTCAAGGTGCAACTCATCAGAGTGACTGATGATCAACCATGCGGTTGTCCCACTCACTTTGAAACACAGCGGGGCAGCTTCAAAGGTCCACTGACTCCAGCTACTCATGAGTTTCTCCGTGCCGTGCCAGTAGAACCTGTAGACATACACACTGTTCGGATGTTCGTTATACGGATGGTAGAACAACAGGTCCAATGCCGGGGAAACTTCCAGTGTACCTCGGCCTGCCGGCAGATATCTTGGAACATGTGCAGTGATATCCGGGGCATCAGTGGTGAGTGTATCCGGCTGAACCAAGTATTCACGCATTTTGTTGTACTGTCCGTTTGGTGACAAGAAGTACAGGTTTGAGCCACAGTTTGCCGGGTCTGTGTACAGTTCAGCCGGAAGGTTCAACACTTCGTCAACCACCACTGTAGTAGGAGTCAACTGTGGGTCACCACTCAGGACAAACTGATTGTGATCACTCATGATGACAAGCTGTTTCTCAAACGGTTTAGCAAAACGTAAATTGACAGTCCTCTCAGATACACAAGCAATATCAATCGGATCATCATCGTTCACATCGAGAGCTGTCTTAGGCCAAAAGTTGAAAAAGTCAGAGGTCCTAGACATCACTACGTTGTCACCTGAGATAAACCCTAGGCGGCTACGGTAGAAGAACACATTCCAGATCCCCCTATTGCGAAACGATGGGTAAGGTGCAGATACATTGTCGCCAACTTTTCGTTCTTCCCAGTTGCACGGACAGAATGCGAAGGTGTTTTCACTCATACGGATCAACCGATGGGGCATCGTCCACTTATCAAAATAGTTGTCTATGTTCCACCCACGGTATTCTTCCCAATGCCCCCGGCCTTGCCCTTGGGGCTCCCCGATAAACTTGACGTAATATGAGTCGAACTTTGAGCTTTCATCCTGAGTGATCTTGATGACTACACCGTTGAAACACACCGGTGGTAGATCAGCAAACTTTTGAGTTTCACCATTGCATATCACGGAGGATGCCCGGTTTCCGTAACCGTCATTCAATGTGAACAGAAACTGTTGTCCCCCCTTGTAAATCCGTAGGACCGATCCAGCTTGATTGACAGTACAGCCTTTGGATTCACAGTGGGTTTTGATTTCGCCAGCAATATCCTCTGTTTTACGACCTTTGTCTCCAACAGATATGGTCTTACTGGCTCCACAACAGTTGATCGTCCAGTTGATTGAAGGAGCGACCTGTTTCACCCACACAATATATTGGTAAACTTTTGTTTCCCTGGCTACACTGGTGTCCATCGCAGTGGCTTTACTACGGTTAACTACGATCATATGGTCAGCAGCGGCGCATACACGTATGTGAGCATCGGCATGCTCATCGTTCTTCACATAGTCTTTCGCTTTTGCTCTCGCAGTCCACTGCCAGCTTCTTGAGTATTCCCCATAGTTGACTGTGCATTTTGCTCCTGTTTCACAACGGTATATCTCAATTGGTGTGGTGGCGTGTCCTGTGAAGATCACCATGTAGTTCTCAGCGGGTGCCCGACTGTACAAATAGTAGAAAGACTTGTTGTCAGCATTGGAATTTGACAGTTTAGCCACCCATTCACTTGGAGGACGCCGGTCAATCCCATCGGAAACCGAGCTTAGAATGTTTATCTGTTGTTCACATTGTGACGGAAGGCGCACTGATGGGGCTTGCTGAGAGACACCATTGTAAAGTCCTGGTATCTCAAAACTGAGTAAGCTCATGTTACACCCTCCGTTGCAATATCTTGCTCGCTGGTGTGTTTAACGTGATCAACTTGTCCGAATGACGCATTTCGTAACGCAAAAGGTTTGTCCAAGCACGAAGCTCTTCGTCCTCGGAAAACTTATCCAGCGATTCAGCTCCTAGCCATTTCCGTTGGAATTCCCTTCCAGCTTTGATAGTGATGTACTGGCGGATTACTTCTGGGAGATTCTCGAAGTCCAACAGGTAAACTATGTCAACATCGATGGACTGAGTGAACTGGTCTGTGTGGTTGTCGACATCATAGAGATATCCACCACGAACTGTAATGTTCACTGTCGGGGACACCCCGTCAACATGTAAAGCGTTGCTAGGCACAGCAATCTTATTGTCAACTCCAGGAGACATCACCACATCAGTCTCGGTGTTACATTGGAGACCTCGTGCTTGGACTGCCCGAGAAACTTCCGCAAGCTTAGCTTGTGCCAATGTTGCCATGTAGTAGTCAGACGGCAAAGATGCGACTGGTTGTTCACCCAGGACAGAAAGCATATAGTTGACCGCTTTGAGTTCTGTGGTAAATGTCAAGTCCATGTAGTTTTCCTTTGTTAAACAAAGTGCCCCCTCCGGGCAACCAGAGGGGGGCACACAGGGTTATTCCAGTACGTCAAAGTTGCCTGTGATATAGTCACCACTCGGGGCCACCGGCACTTTCACATTGATGGCAATACAGTCTCCTGCTGCGAGATTATATTTTTCAGACAGTTCAGTGTCCACGTAATCAGCACCATTACCATCGCTCACCTTGGTAGAGAAGGTGATGCGTATGTTGGTTTTGGATGCTGTCACGTTAGCTGAAGCGTCCTTGGTTGTACTCGCAGTAAGAGCTGCAGGTTTATTGGCGCACACCAGTGCTTCGTAGTTGGTATCGGCGACTGTCAGATCAGCATCTAGCAAATCACAGAGAGCCCGGAGATCCGACAGGCATTCATTGATAAGCGTAATAGCTGTGGCAGGAGTGGTTGCAGCAGCAGCAGCAACAGTAGTCTGTGCTGCATAATCCGTCTGTGAAACTCCGCCATCAGAATTAAGTTTTGCATTGAGCGCATTGTGTTTGGCTTTGATGTCATTCAACAATGCGTAAGCGGTTGTGAGATCCGTTGCGTCTGGTTCAGTAGTCCACGCATAGTTAACATCGGTTACACCACTGTCCGCATTCAGTTTGTTCTTTAGGATCACGCCGGCAGTCTTGAGCCAATTGGCGGCATTACAAATGGTCGCAGTGCTTGCCCGTTTCTCCAACTGCATCAATCGGTTTCCTGCGTCAGCCGTGGTGGTCAGGAAAAACACAATATCATCGTAATCTTGTGCCCCCGAATCAAGTGCTGCCTTTAGTTCAACCGGCAGGAACACCTGGGTCATGTGATAGATTACATTACTCATCCACGGAGTCCTCCATTTTTGCTTTCTCAAATGCTGCGGCCTGTTCGTTGAACTGTTTGAACACTTTGGCAACCAAAATGTTCACATCACAGAAAGGTGCCGAGGATGCAGCTATAGCTTTGTCCAACATCTGAAAATCTTCCATTGTCAACGTCAGTATTACTTGATGCATACAAACTCCTGTTAAAAAGGTGTGGTTGTTAGAACAGCATAGTCAGACTTCACTGTCCCATAGGTTTCATAATTGCCACCAAGGATCAACACCAGAGCACGATCTGGTGACAAGTTGGTAGCTTTGGTCACTGCGGTTGTACTTTTGTTGCTCCCGGATTGCACCAAACGAATGACTGGTCCGTCATCATCAGGATTGTCCGTGTCAACATATGCGCTCAATTCAGTGTATCCTGAAGACAAATTGATTCCCTGCCACTTAGAAATGTTTGCGGGAGCATCTTTCGCAGCATACGAAACAGTGAACGGAGGCAAACCACGGATCATCAAGGAACCCGACACATCACCTATGCCTGATACAGCCACCTGTAGGCGACACTGCCAGAATACCCGATTGCCTATCCTGGTCCAACTCATGGCGCTATCAGAGTCAGGCTGTGCGGCAATCCGCGCAGTCCCCCCGCTCACATAGCTAAACTTGGAGCACCAGTGGGAGTTCTGTAGGGTAAACGAAGTGCTGTCCACATAGGTGATAGCCCACAGTCCACGACACTGAGGTACTCCTCGTACACCTGAGATCCATACATATTCACCGGTAGTAAAACCATGACTTGTCGATGTGGTAATCTTGATTAAACCGTTGTAATTACTCACGTTCGAGATGGGTTTACTGGTGTTGTCACTGCCGGTAAACGCCGGTAGATACGGAGTTTCACTTTCTTCATACCAGTCCAACATGTGAGGGTTTCGTGCCTCATTCGAGCCATCATAGTTCACCCCGGTTGTACTTCCAGGATCATGTTGCTCGAACAGTACACGGTGGACTCGTTGGTGCACCCAACGTGTCTCTGTGGGGAAACCTTGTTTCTCCCCGGTAACTGCAGCACCACGACCGACCAACAATAGAAAACCATAGTCACCACCGTTTGCTTCAATGTACGTGCTACTCGGCGGGTTCTCCCCTTCGTCATACCCTTCGAGAACGAAAGCTGACAAACAGTTTGCCAGTTCACCTTCGTTGCTTCCTGGGATATAGCTTCCACCTAACCAATAGCTTCCCTGAAGGTCAAACGTGGTATCGTTGATCTTAGTAATGGTCCACCGTCCGTTCACTCCGGTCACAGTTTTCACTCTACAAATGTCAACACGATCATTTGTGACAAACCCATGTGCAGCCGTTGTGGTTACTCGGATTTCATTGTTGGCAAGACCATTGGCTGTGATGTTGTACAGATAGACAGACCCGTAGTTGTGCTGATGGTGTCCTACCAGGAAATCTGAGAACTTGTTCTGGTAGACATTGCCTAACTTTTTCCCACCTACAGTTTGTGTGGCTCGTAAAACAATTCCGTCACCACTTCCTTGATCTTCAGCACTACCAGCTAACGATGTTGCAAAGTGGTGAAACGTACAGTCATCATTATTTCGGATGTCTATACCGATTCCATCATGATGTGTTAGGTGATAGTTGTAGAAATGACACATACACGGATGTTGTCGTGGTTGATCTACACCGTATAATTCGCCAATCTTTAAACAAGTAGCATTACTGTTATTATCCACAATGTAGAAATCGTGAAACGTACACCTGTACGTGTTTCTCAATGCCCCATAAGGTGCTTCATAGCTACCGTTATCATCATCGCCGGCTACAAACAGCCCTATTGCGTTGCTCCCCAAATTGGAAATCTTAAAGTTACAAAACTCACTAGCAGATACATGAACTGTTCGTAAACCAGTACAGCTTTGTCCTTGACAGTCAATGTGAAAATTCTTGAACAACACACCTGACACATCTTGACCAGCGGTTTCACTACGGAAATCTACTACTACACCTGTGGTTCCACCCCACTTTAGACATACACCAAGTTCAGCCGCAACATAGCCTTCGCCAAACACTTTGGCACCAAAAGACTCACCAACAAGTGAAACGCCAGGAACCTTAACAGTCAGTCCAGTGTTGATCTTGTAAACACCTTTGGGAAACCAAATGGTGCGACCAGGGTTGTTATTGATGGCGTTTTGTATCGCTGTGTAATCATTTGTTGAACCATCACCAACCGCGCCATAATCTTTCACGCTCACAACACGTTCACGTAAAACAGTTTCCACATCACGTGTACTCGGGGAACCTGCGCCTCCCTGTGCCCACGGAAGGTAACACCGTCCGGTCACCTTCAGGCCATACGTGTCATCAGGTG
>CAYNGF010000090.1:0-14929 GCA_964396515.1 uncultured Paludibacter sp. | reverse complement strand
AATACATTTGTTGTTTTCATTGTTTTATTTGAATTTTATTGAGTTAATATATTTAATTGAATGTAATTACATATTTTCGTTCGTCACCATTGGTAGCTACTACATAAAAATAATATGTTTTTTTGCTAATGGAGCGCTGTCCTCCAATGCCTGAGCCTATAACATTACCGGCACCGTCTTTTTCTACAATAGTGGCTGTAACCGGAATAACAGCTTTAAAAGTTGCCCGTGTTTTTTGTTCATCAGTGAGTCCACTCATCGCAGAAAATGTTATAATTCCGTTTGTAGCAATAGCTCCTTGAAATTTTTCGATAACATCTTCGGGTTTACTGCCCGATGCGTTCATTTTTGTTGTCATAACTACTGTACATTCAATCGAAGTCATTTGGTTATTTCCGTTAAACTCCGGAAATTCCAGTTGTTGACACGAAGTCAGTGATATAGCTGCCAAAAATGTAATTATGATTTTAGAAGTTTTCATATTGTTTTTTAATTTAGATTTGAGAGTGATGAACCAAGATATTGACAAATATTCTTTTGTTTATTGTATTTATACTGAGCTTTTTTCTCTTTGCTCTTTGTTAACATTAAAGAAACGTTCAAAAGTCTATGGACGTTTTGAAGTAACTTTATTCTTTGTTCTTTTTTCTTTGTTTTGACATTTACCAATCCTTATTTTGTTTTGCCTCTGTATTATTTCTTATTTCGGCATCCGGAATCGGAAAAGCATTCCATTTGGCGTAATAACGACGCACACCCGTATCACACGAAATTAACTCCGCCACAAAAGCACCATCCGATTTTTTAGTCCATTTTACGCCATTGTATCTTTTACCGTTTAATACTGAAATAGCTCTACCCGTTCGGCGCAAATCCCAAAACCGATGACCTTCGAAAGCCAGCTCAACCGCTCGTTCTTTCAGAATATAATCAACAGCTTCGGTTGTAGTTGTATAGGTAGGTGCAGGAATTTCAGCATTTTTAAATCGTTTTTTGCGAAGCTCGTGTAAAATATTACGCGATTCAGCCATGCCTGAAGGTGTTTGAGCCAAACATTCGGCTAAAATGAGCATTGTTTCAGCATATCGAAATTCCGGCCAATCCTGATCACTTCCTTTCGAAACAAAATCGTTGTTGTTTTCGTCGATAAACTTGCGCATATAATAGCCCGTGACCGTATTACCCGGTGAATTCAATTTGCTGTAAGGGAAATTTTTCATGTCAATTTCGTAATTTCCGCTTACTTCATCGAAGTAAGCTTTAATCTTACGATTTTTCCAGGTAGAATTGTTAAACAATACGGTTGCTTTTAAGCGTGGATCACGTTGTGATGCATTATCGTCGGTAGCAAAACGGATGGCTGCATGTGCAGGATTTGATAAATTAAACGCTGCACCATCCGCCATATCGTACATTTCCACAAACTCCTGCGTAGGAGCTGCCATTGCCAGCAAACCCTGTCCAAGAATATCGCCTGCCGGTGCATATTTCAAATCAAAATTATGTGTCAGGTCGGGATATTTCCAAAAAACGCCCAAAATAACCTCCGAGTTATTTACATTTTTAAAAATGGAAGCATAATCATCTACATAACTGAATTTCCCTTCGATCGTGCGTGCAGCTGCAATGGCTTTACCGTAACGTTTAGCATAAAGCATAGCCCTTGCCATAAGTGCTTGTGCTGCATAATATGTAACCTGTCCTGCTAAAGCAGTTTTTGGAAGTCGATCGGCTTCGGTACAATACTTCAAATCGTTTTCTATAAAATCCCACGAATCGCTTATTGAAGCACGCGTTTTACTTTTGAGAGTAGCATCCATCGAATTCAAATCCTGTCGTATAATTAAACCCAAATTATCTTCTTCGCTCGCATGCGAACGCATAATCAGAAAACTGATATACGCCCTGAAAAAGCGCGCTTCGGCTTCAAATTTTTCAGCCTGTGTACCGAATTTTGCTCTGTTTTCGTTGAGCGCACTCAAAAAACGGTTCACATTGAAAATTACGTAATAGCCATAAGTCCATGTATCAAAAGGATTTGCCAGCGTTGAAACATACCCATCTACAGTCATTATTATATTGGCATCACCCACACCGGCTACAATTCCGCCATATTTCAAAATGTCGGTTAGTCCATCGCTCATCGTACTATTGTTTCCCAAGGCTTTAGAACCAAACTGACTGTACATTTGCAACACCGGATAAAACGAATTGAGATAAAGCCGAACACTTTTTTCATCTTTAAAAGCCACAGTATTCATATATGTATCGCGAGGCTTAATATCTACCACATCCAAACATGCTGAAAGAGAAAAACTTATCATTGTGAAAAATAATATTTTTGTTAGCAATTTCATTTTTATCAGCATTTTTTAGAGTTTAACATTTAAACCAATAGAGAAAACCCGCTGTTGAGGATAATAGCCATTGTTTACACTTGGTGCTTCGGGGTCGATGTATTTCAATTTCGAAAAAGTAAGCAGGTTGGTTCCTGCAAGATACACTTTTACACCATCAATCTTTATTTTCTTTACCAATTTCGAAGGCAAAGTATATCCTATTTGAGCATTTTTCATTCGAATATACGAAGCATCGCGTTTCCAAAAATCGCTAATAGATGCGTTGTTTGAGCTTGTCTGTGTTGATAAGCGTGGATATTCGGCATTGCGATTTTCAGGTGTCCAACTTCCTTCGGCTAAATATTTGGGCGGATTCGAACCCCACTTAAATATTTGCGTAAAAAAGGTTCCATCGGCATAACCTAAAGCAGAATAAGTTCCCGAAAGCATCACATCGCTGATAGCAGCTCCTTGGAAAAACATCATCAAATCAAATTCTTTGTATTGCAAATCGAGATTTAGACCGTAATTAATTTTTGGTACAGTACTGTTTGCAATCAACACCCTGTCCGAATTATCAATTTTTCCATCGCCATTAAAATCTTTATAGCGAATATCTCCCAGTCGTACTTCATCGGACATTTTAGGTAGATACCGGAGTTCATCCTCAGTTTGATATAATCCTTCGGAAATGTATCCATAAATAGCGCCGGGCGAATTTCCAATTACCAATAAGTTTTTGGGTGTGTTTGGGCTTTGATTCCATTTTACATATCTGTTATCAGCATATGTAAACGTTCCATTAATGCTGTAAGTAAATTCTTTGTTAATTTTCCGTTTATGTCCGAGTACAATTTCGAAACCACGTGTATCAATTGTACCATAATTGACATTTGTCGGGAAATTATTACCAATTGATGGCGGATAAATAGATGGTGCCGGTCCTAAAATATCTTCGCGCAACTTGTAGTACAAATCAAATTCGAGCGATAGCAAACCATGCCATAGTACCGATTCGAAACCACCATTGTAAGTTGTAATTTTTTCCCACTTCAAGTCTTTGTTTGGCACATTTACCGGACTGATACTCTGATAACCATTATCACCAAAAACAACCGAAGCGGTGGAAGTAAGCGCATAATTTTCGAGATAGCTGGCTGCACTGACTACATCGTTACCTAACACTCCCCATGAAAAACGCAGTTTTAAACTTTCAAGAAAACTGAGTTTGTTTTTCATAAATTGCTCTTCGGACATGCGCCAACCCACAGAAACGCCAGGGAAAAATCCGAATTTATTATTACCGAGAAATGACGATGACCAATCGGTTCGACTTGTCAATTGTAACATGTATTTATCGGCATACGCATAATTTAAACGGGTAACCATACCTGCTTTACCCGATTGGGCACTGCTGCCATAAACAGGTTTCGTTGGGTAGGTTGTACCGAAACGAAGTTCAGGCAATTCGGTAAGAGGAAGATTCTCAACAACTCCGTAAAATGAATTAGAATATGCTTCGGATTGTTCCCAAGCAATATCGGCGCTGACATCGTTTTTGCCAAATTTATTAGCGTAGTTGGCAATAGCCTGAAAGTTGTAGCGCGAAAAATAGGAAGCTGCATCGGTAAGTTCATTTATTCCCTCACTGCGATGTGGTGACATACCGTAAATCATTTGCTGTACCGACCCTACTCCCAAACCTGTGCTATAAACAGGTGTTGCTTGCTCACAAGGCAGAATAAACGATTTTGCAAAGGCGTTCTGAAAATCGTAGCTAAAGTTCGTACTTAATTTCAAACCTTTAAGAAATTTCCTGCATCGTAAGTAAGTCCTAAAGTTGTTTCAACACGTTTATTCTGATTATCTCTGAAACCTGATTTATCGCGTGCAATGAGCGGATTTTGATAACCAATATACGTTCCATCGGGCATTTGCGGACGCACAACAGGAGCTGCCGCGATGGTATAGTATACAATGTTCTTGTAACCCATAGTGGCACCACCATTAGCTGTGGAAGCACTCGGATCGGCTGCTCCCGGTGTAACTCCGGGCTGATTTTTATGTTCCATTCGCCCGGCTATATCAACTTTAAATGTGAGTTCGTTGGTAAATTTCACATCCAAATTCGAACGCAGGTTGTAACGATCAAAAGTAACTTTGTCGATAATTCCATCCTGTTTCAAATAACTTCCACCCACATAAAATTTATATTTGTCGTTGCCACCCGTAACATTTATTTTATGGTTTATGCCTGGTGCAAAGGGCTTAAATATCAATTTAAACCAATCGGTATTACCCCAAATTCCCATTGGGTCGTTACCGTTGGTAATGAAGCCGATACGTTGCTCGTCGAATTCAACAGGTTGTCCATCAAGAGTTTTTGCTTTGTTGTGATAATAGGCATATTCAGGCCCGTTCAGAAATTTCGGAAAATTCGTATTGGTCGAAGCTGTAAATAAACCATCATACGAAACCGAAATTTTATCATTGCTTTTTCCACGTTTTGTTGTAACCAAAATTACACCATTTCCGCCCCGCACACCATAAACTGCAGTAGATGCAGCATCTTTCAATACTGTGAATGTTTCAATTTCAGTTGGGTCGAGATTTTGAAAATCGCGTTCTACACCATCTACCAATACTAAAACATTAGTACTACCACGAACGCTTATGATAGCACCGTTTTCGCCGGGTACCCCACTTTGCTGACGAGTAACAACTCCGGCAACCCGTCCGCCCTACATATTCGAAAGATTATCGGTAGGTAACTTTTCGAGTTTCTCGCCACTAACGCTCGAAACAGAACCTGTAATCGAGGCACGTTTCTGCACACCATATCCAACCACAACCACTTCTTCCAAATTTCTGGTGTCTTCTTGCAGCGTCACTTTTAGTTGTGTTTTGCCGGAAACTCTGATTTCTTGTTTTGCAAAACCCACATAAGAAACTTCGATAACAGCATTTGCATTTTTCAACGTCAACGTAAATTCGCCATCAAAGTTGGTAATGGTACCGTTTGACGTTCCCTTTTCAAGAACAGTAGCACCAATAATGGTCTCGCCTTTAGAATCGACAACCGTGCCTTTGACTGTTTGTGCAATCGCCTGTCCAAATACGAAAATCTGAAAAGCCAGTACAATTAAAAATTTTACCTGTTTTCTCATATAATTATTTTTTATCACTCATTTCAAAAACTAATTTTCCTCCATTCATCAAATCTTTGAATGTTATGACGTTATTTTTCAGTAATTTTTTATTTAAAGATGCATTTTGAATGTAAATATTTTTTTCGGAATTATTTTTTGTAATAATTGTAAATGTCTTTCCATTTTCAAGAGTAATTACAGCTTTGTCCACAATCGGACTGCCAAAAACATATTCGCCATTTACGGGATTCATGGGATAAATGCCTAATGCTGACATTACATACCAGGCCGACATTTGTCCGCAATCATCGTTTCCACAAAGTCCATCGGGTGTTGGTTTGTACATTTCTGTCAGTACCTGACGAACTTTTTCGGCTGTTTTATAGCCTTGATTGGCATATTGATACATATAAATGGTACTATGACTTGGCTCATTTCCATGTGCGTATTGTCCGATTAGCCCTGAAATATCAATAGAAGCACCTTCGTTCAATTCAGAACTTGCTGTAAATAAGCTGTCTAATTTATCGGCAAATTTTTGTTTACTTCCAAACAAATCAATCAATCCTTCCACATCGTGTGGCACCAAAAAAGTATATTGCCAGCCATTTCCTTCTACATAATCGGCTTCGTCGTGGAGCGAAAACGATGGATTGTATTCTTTTCGGAAAGTTCCATCTGCTAATTTACCACGCATAAAACCGAGTTCTTTGTCAAAATAAGCGGCATAATATTTTGCTCTTTTGGAAAATAATTGATAATCATCGGTTTTGCCCAATCGTTTAGCTAATAGCGCAATGGCATAATCGTCGATGGCGTATTCCAAGGCTTTGGAAACCGACCAGTTTTCTTTATCGGCGGGAATCCAACCTTGCTCACGCACGAATTTCAACCCACGGTCGTTGCGTTGTTCGAAATTCCGGATTAAACGGTAAGCACGTTCGGCGTCAATACCATCGATATTTTTCAAAACAGCATCCACAATCACCGGAATGGAATGTACGCCCACCATTGTACCGGTTTCATTTCCAACCAAATGCCAGATGGGTAAACTGCCCTGTTTTTCGGAAACATCAAGCAGCGAATTTACCCAGTCGGCTGTACGTTTTTGATTAATAATGGTTTGCAGCGGATGAAATGTACGATACGTATCCCACAACGAAAAAATGGTATGTGGCACAAAATCCTTTGCTTTATATACTTTTCCATCGGCTCCGCGATAATCGCCATTTACATCAGCAAACTCCGAAGGCGAAATCATGGTGCGAAACAACGATGTATAAAACATGGTGCACACATTTTTGTCCTTTGTTTTTATCTGTATTTTTGATAATTCTTCATTCCACTTTGCCTGAGCCAGAGCCACTGTTTGCTTAAAATTCCACGTTGGCAGTTCTGTTTTCAGGTTTTGAGCCGCATTTTCACAACTTACATACGACAACGCCACTTTTACTTCCACCACTTCGTTTTTAGTTGTACTAAATTGCAAGACAGCTTTTTGCACATTCAGACTATCTTTTGAACGCGAACGAAATATTGGCTCAACAACTTTTGTAAAATGCATATCTTTCGAAAACTCGGCTCTGAAATACACTTTCTGGTTTTTGGCCCAGCCGCGCGAATAACGGTAACCTTCGATAGTGTGTGCATCAATTTGAGTCAGCATCGTTTCGGTTGGTTCGTCCCATTCGATTCCTTCGCCCAAATCAATAATAATGTTCGATTCGCTGCTTTCCGGAAAGGTGTAACGATGATAACCCACACGCGAAGTAGCTGTCAGTTCAGCTTTTATGCCGTATTTTTGTAATAAAACGGAATAATATCCCGGCTGAACTTTTTCTTCGGAATGCGAAAACTTCGACACATAACCTTTGGATAAATCCGAAAAAGTGCTTTTAAAAGTCGTAGGTTTTCCGGTTGTTGGCATAATGAGAATATCGCCTAAATCGCCAATACCCGTACCATTCAGGTGCGTGTGCGCAAAACCGATAATGGTACTGTCGGAGTAATGATAACCCGAACACCAGTGCCAGCCTTTGCTCATGTTGGTTGGCCCGAGTTGCACCATGCCAAAAGGAATACTCGCTCCCACATACACATTGCCGTGGTAGTCCGTACCAATCATCGGGTCGACAAAGCGTGAAAGACCCCTAACCCTTAAAGGGGAACAAGAAAATCCTACAGCCTGTAAATTACAGGTTATCAGCAGAACACCGATTAATATTTTTATTTTAGAAATCATTTATTAATAAAATTTCCTTTCATATCCACATCTTTCAACTGAAACGGCTGAATATATGTATCGAGTAAAACAGCGAATTCTTTTCGGGTAATTTTTCGCTCGGCTTTGTAATCGTTCAATTTCATTTTTCCCCAGTCCGAAATAATTCTTTCCGGTTTTATTTTTTTTATTTTATAAAATCCGGCCAACGAACAAACCAAATCGATCGCTTCTTTTACATATAGCTCATCACTGTTTATTTTCGATGCGAATGCCGGTTCAAAATCTTTCAAATCCTTTTTAAGTTCGGCCACATTTACGTATTTATCAGCATTAAACCATGTTTCGTTGCTCCAGCCTACGTTTTTACCTTCACCTTTCAGAATTCCCGTTGCGCCAATCCGCTGAATGGCTTTGAAATGAACATCAGTTTTCGGTAAATCCAGGTAAGGCATCAGATAGCCTCCGGTATCTAAAAGTGTCTGCTGAACGCATCGAACAGAAGTTTTAGCTATGTTTTTTTTATTTTTCAATGCTTTTACGGCCAATGCTCCAGCAGCCTGACCAATTTGTAAAACAACCGGTTGTAAGCGTGTGGAACCATTCAGCAAATTAGAAACCGAAATGGATTTTTCGGCAACAATCAGTCCGTCAACATCTTTTGGTACCAAAGCACCCAACGGAACATTGTACGACGGAACAGGATAAAAATGCAAATCGGGCAATTTGTCCCACTCCGGATAACGCTTGTGATGATGGTCAATCGGGTAATCGCCTACGGCAATGCCGGTACGGTAAAGTGCTTCGGGCTGATTGAATGGTTTTGCCACGTGATTGACGTTAAAACGCACCACGCCGTGAATGCGTCGACTTTCGCGATGATACGGTATCAGCGGGAAATGATCGGCAGACGGGAATTGCTCTTCGTCTAACCCAAAGCTTGAAAAGCCAAGTTCTGTTTGCAAATAATACAGGTAGCAAAGCGAAAAGTTTTTGGCTTTCTCGAGCGCAACCTGACGTTCAGCATCAGTCATTTCCAGCATATTGACATAAAAATCATTTCCTTCAATTGACCAGTTAATCATGTATTTACCATTAGGCAATTTGCCATAAGTCATCATTTTTTCTTTTGGCCAAACGGTTTGTCCGGGTTTCGGATTGGTACAGTTTGGCGATTTGGCAGTGCAGTAAAACAGCGAAGCATCATAACCTGCAGGCTTCGGAATGGTTTTATCAACACCAAAATCTTTGAGAATCATTACGTATGTCAAATCCTGAATAATATCGTTTGCCTTTTCAGGAGCAATGTCTTCTCCACAAACCCCGCGTGCTTCCATGCCAATGTCGTATTTCACACCACAAGCTTTCGCTACATCGCCCAACTCGGTGGCATCAATCAGGATTTTAGCGGTAATAGTCTTCACCAACCCATTTTTCGCTATCTGTACTTTCCAACCGCTTTTAGTTTTATCAGCCGAAATAAATTTCGAGTTTTGCCAGACAGTCAGTTTTTTTTCTTTCGCAGTCATTTGCTGAAATAGCTCATTACCAACTTTTGGCTCAAACAACACAGCGCTTACCCAACCGGTTTTCAGTGCATCTGCACTACCATAATACGCCACCAAACTATCTCTGAATTCACCAAAAATGCCCGAAGGAAGTTTGTAATTTCCATCCACAGCCGACACGCCAGCCGAAGTAAGCATGCCTCCCAACCACGGTGTTTCTTCAGCAATAAGTGTACTTGCACCCATTCGGGCAGCCTGGATGCCGGCAGCAGTGCCACTTGCACCGCCGCCTAGAACCAACACATCTACCTTTTGTGAAACAACAGGCAAATGAAACAAAACAACTAGTATGAAAACCAGCTTTTTTAACATATATAAAAAACTACTTAACCACGAATTTTCACAATTTACTTAAATTAAAATTACAAACTAATTTTCGCTGTTTTTACAGTTTTTCCATCAGCTTGAACCCGTACAATGTACACGCCTTTTAAGCTACCGGTATTCAGATTATTCGAATTTGTTGATGAAATAACTTTTTGTCCAAGCGTATTGAATAACTCGATAGAAGAAGGAATAATTCCATTGATCTGAATTGAACAATTAAGTGCTTGAATTTGTATAGTATTGTCATTTATTTTGCTAACTGCAGTACCAATTTCGGCTCCAGAAAGACGATATCGGGCAACACCATTTTGAGTTGATAAGGCAAAGATATCCACATCGCCATTCGATTGATGTTTTACCACAACATGTCCGGCGCCGTTTCCCGGAGCCAGTTTACCAAATGAAGGAGAAGATATCAGCACAAGAGCACTGGTTAAACCCTGAGTCCTGTCAATTTTGACAACTTGAATTCTGTTGTTTGCAGGAGCAGCATAAGTTGCATTACTACCATATTGTAAATAGCAGGCATAGTCGTAACCACCAACAGTCTTAATAAAAACCGGTGCAGTTCCGCCTTGTGGCATAGTTGTCGGGAATGGCGTATTTCCAATATTTGCAGTTAAATACGATTTAATTTGTTGGAAATTACTCAGGCCAACTGAACGGAAATAGAAACCACCATCAGGTCCAGGATTCAGCTGATGAAAATTTGAACTTGCAGCAGTAATACTTGTAGGTAACTCATCAGGCGTTTGTTTGAATTGCCAAGCACCACCTACCTGCTCCATACCAAAGTATTGTACTTTATAGTTGGTTAATGCTGCTCCGGTAATGGTATAAATACGGGCAGTGCCATCGCTGTATTTGCCGGTTACCGTAATTTTATCGCCATAACGCGCGGCACCCGAAGCGAAAGAGATTACATTTGTGGGTGCTGCATCTTCGTTATCCCATTTATAAATTTTAAAAGGTCCCGAGCTGCTGTGTGTACAGTTAGAAACCAACAATACACCATCTTCGGTTACACCGGCATCGCTTATGGGGAAACCACCACCTGTAACATTTGTCATGTCAAGTGATTTCACATCAGCTCCTGTATTTATATCCAACACCCGAACCACATTACCAAGCAAATTCCGACTTACTAAAAATACCCGCTCAACTACACCTGCATTGCTATTTATGCTCCCTACGGCAATACCTCTTGTATTCATATCATCAAAATAAGCGGGTTTTTTGTTTGCATCGAGTCCGGTTGCTGTAAAAGCTGAATCGCTGCGTTCCCACACGCCGGTAAAAGTTACCTGTGCTTGTGTATGAATAAATAAAATTAGCGCAAATAATGAAGTGAATTTTTTCATACTAATTTGAATTTTTATAACAGGTAATCGTCAAATTCATAACGATTACCTGAAATAGCATTTTTTTTACAGACTTATTTTTTGTGTATTGATAATTCCGTCAACATTCAATTTTACTATATGAACTCCACGTAAATTATTAATATATAATTCACTACTGTTATTTATGGATTGAACTTTTTGTCCCAATGTGTTATAAAGTTCTATAGAAGTAGGTGTTGTTCCTTCAACTTTAATTGATGTTGAATTGTAGATAATTTTCAATGATTCTTTTGTATTGTTCAAAGCCGTATATACAATTGGAGGCCATGTAATTGAATATTTCCCAATACCATTGTTTGTACTTAATACATACAAATTCAGTGAATTTGTTGTAACATCATCTATTGCAACCCTACCGGCACCATTTGCATTTGAGTTAGTACCTAAAGCCGGTAAATAAGTACAAACTGCTGCTGCACTGCTATTTAATAATCCGCCCGGAAACTTCACAATATTTGCTCTTTCTTGTCCTGCACCATAACGGAAATAAGCAATATATGCAGTGTCCGGTTCTCCAAAATTAACAGCAGGACGAGTCATAAGATAACGTACACTGTTTCCTCCTGTAGCAACGACGGCCGATGATGATGATTCAGCAGGACTTGGATTCGACCCATCGGAATTTAACTTAATCATTTGAGATCCATTGTACTTATAAATATATTTTCCATCAGACATCAGGTCAACTGAGTTATAGCCACCTATTGCTGCTAACTGATCGGTAATAATTGTAGGAGTATTGTTAAATACAAATCCACCGTTTCCATCAGAAGTCATGTTGAAAACCAAAATTGTCGCTTTAGTATTAACTAATTGAGTGCTAGAAGCATATACCTTAGCTGTGCCATCGGCAATACTACCTTTTATAGTGATATGGTCGCCTAAACGATAATTTAAAGGCATTGTATACGAAATAGCTACAGTTGGTGCATCTGACGAATTATCCCATCTATAAACTTTGAAGACATTTGGAGCATTAACTGCCAAATTTGAAACTAATATTTTACCGTCTGTAGTAACACCAGCATCTGAAATAACAAAAGTACCACCCGAAATACCCGAAACATTCAAGTTCTTCCATTCTGTACCATCAGTTGCTTTTAATAATTTAACTGCAGTTCCTCCTTCACGAGTAGGTATTACCACCCTTTTTCTCCTTCAAAAGTTCCAACACCCATACCGCGTACATTGTTAGAAGTTCCAATATATGTAGGAAGAGTACTTAAAGTTGCACTGTTTTCCCAAACTCGTGTCCATGTCGGGTCAACCGACCAAGCATTTGCAGCTATTAAAACTGCTGCAACAATAAACGTAATTTTTTTCATGATTGTAAATTTTAATTGATGAATAAATAGATATTTTGATTAATGAATAATTGATTTATAAAGCCACGTTGTTTTTAATTATATTCAAAAAAGATTTGTTTTTCGGTGATTTAGTTTGTACTTCACATTTTTCAAGTGTTTTCCAGCACTGATATAAACCTCTTGGTACATGAAAACATCCTTTCCACTTTCCTCCTTTGAGATGTAAAAGCACTTCGCCCTGACGGTTCAGATAGCCAAACCATTCTGGATATTCGGTGTCTTTAAAATGCGTCCATGTATAATTATGTAAACGTTCAAACCATTCAAGACATTCCTGCGAACCGGTTAACTGATAGCCTTTTATAAGCGTAATCAATGATTCTACATGCACCCACCAAAGTTTTTGATCCCATTCAAGCTGTTGAGGCGGACATCCTTTGCGGTCCATAAAATAAAAAATACCTCCGTATTTCTCATCCCATCCGTATTTAAGCATTTTTAAGGCTATTTCTGTTGCCTGTTTGATTAATTCAGTACGATTCAATCTTTCTCCCAAGTCCATGATAAACCACATGGCTTCAATGGCATGACCGGGATTAATCAATCGTCCATCAAAAGTGTCTGATAGTTCACCATCGAGCGTAACATTTTCAACTACCAATCCAAGTTCAGGTCGATAAAAAACTTCCATTACTTGGTGAATGGTAAATTCAATTGTTTTAAGCAAGTAACCTTCGTCGAGCAAATGTTCAATTTCCATCGCCAGATTACAGAGAATCATGGGTAATGCAAAGTTTTTAAGATTACGTGTTCCGGGATAAGTTTTGTTCCATTTTCCTTTTGGATTGTCAACTTTAGAAATAATTTTATCGAACGTAGTTTTTGCAATTTGCTCGTACTCTTTGTTGCCGGTTGCCAAAGCCAGTTGTCCGAATGCCATAGTAGCAAAAGTGTACGAAAAAATATTGTAAGGCTCCACAAGTGGTTGACCTTCGCGTGTAAGCGAGAAATACCAGTTATAATTACCGTCGTGAGCGTGTTTTTTTAAAAATTCGCCACCCTGTATGGCGCATTCCAACCACTCTGGTTGTTTTTCAACTTTATTGTAAAGCATGGCAAACATCCAAACCTCACGTGCCTGTAACCACACAAATTTATCAGTATCGAACACATTTCCTTCTCTGTCAAGACAAGTCAAGTAGCCACCAAACTCCGCATCCTGCGATTTTTCGAGCCAGAAAGGCAAAATATTATTGAATAGTTCACCTTTATATTGTTCTGCTAATTTTTTGAAGTCCATAGTAAAAACAGCCCCTTAAATCCCCCTCAAGGGGACAAAACATTAGCTGTAATTATTTATTTGTTTATATCTTGAGTTTATTCATTTTAACTTTTTCTCTAATGTCCCTCTGCGGGGGATTTAGGGGGCTATATATTCCTTATACCTGTTATATAAATGCCCTGCAGACTGATACATCGACTGCGGACTCATAAAATGTGAAAATTCGAAAGTGATGGCATTCTCAATTCCTGCTTCGGCGGCAAGTTTCAATTTCAGTTTCAACTTTTCCCACTTGATAGGTAAAAACCGAATAGGCATATCTCGATCGAAAGTTTCGGAGTTCGTCCAACATTGCATGCCATGTTTATCGCACAAGCGTTTATTAATTTTCAGAAAATCAACTAATTCATCATAATCTACATGCCCATCCTGAAATGCCACAATATCTACTGCACCTTTTATGCCTTCAAAAATCTGATCCCATTCGCGTTCGTGTTCTTCTGCAGATATTGGTCCATCAACTTGCTTATCAGCAACGAATTGGCTGCGATTTTTCTTTCCATCAATATAAGGTGATATTAACACCGGAAGACCATCTGAAACAAACTTGCAATGTTTACCCAGTGTGGCAAACATTTCCACAATCTTTCCGTTATTCCGGCTACATTCCTGCGACAGATACCAACCCGAAAATGATTTATGATGACCGTATTTAGCCCATACTTCTTCAATTACTTCTTTGTTAACTGCTACTTCTAATTCATAATTACCATTCTTCCAAAAATCAGCATCCACCCAATAACGACCTGAATCGTACAACCCAAAATAAAACTGCATATCGTATTTATCGCTCAGTCGTAAAAACATTTCTAACAAATCAACAGGCGGCATATAACAATTTTCATCGCGCATAAGCACTTCCGAAGGATAAGTTATAAATCGCTTATAGCCGCAACGAATCATCGTAACCATTTCTATACCAACTGCTTTCATAAATGTAAAATCGGCATCCCACTCTTTTTCTCCCCAGTTTTGGTGCGGAATATCATGGCTTATTTCATCTAAAAAGGTAGCTTTTATCTTCATTGTTTTTTAATTAAAGTTTTCTATATGAACTAAAAAACCAAAATTTATATATATATTTTGTTATGATGCAAATATATCTAAATATTTTTAGTAATTACGCGTATGTTTAGTTATTATTTTTCGATTTATGTTGTAAAACATATTTTTATTAGTTGTAATATACATAAAAATAAAATCAAATACGTACAAATCAAAACAACAATATTTTTCAATTAAAATTATTACTTTTGTTTTAGTATTAATAATT
>CAYNGF010000089.1:0-15177 GCA_964396515.1 uncultured Paludibacter sp. | reverse complement strand
ATAGGTTTTACATTAACATTAAACTAAATCCCCATTTTTATCGGACAACAATGATTTTATTGATATTTTTGCAGTAAATATTTTCAGAATTTCAAATAATTCAATTTTGCAGAAAAATAAAAAGACATGGTTAGCCTGAAAATAATATTTAAAAAATAATTACAACTATGACCAATATCGACGAACTTACATGGAGCGATGTAAAATCAACTGAATTTAATATTGCTTTATTGCCCTGTGGCGCAACCGAACCACATAATTTACATTTACCATACACAACTGATAATTTGCTTTCGCGCGCTATAAGTTTGGGTGCTGCTGCTAAAGCTAAAAATCTCGGAGTTAAGTCAGTTGTATTACCAACCATTCCTTTCGGGTCACAAAATCCGGGACAAACTGACTTCCCTTTTTGCATTCATTTACGTACCGAAACACAAAAGGCTATTCTTACTGATATAGTGTCTTCGTTGTATCGCGGAGGAATTCGCAAAATGTTAATTCTGAATGGTCATGGAGGTAATAATTTCGGTGGAATAGTGCGCGATTTGGCAGTTGATTGCCCCAATTTCTTGATTGCTACCACCGATTGGTATAAAATAGTGGATGCACGAAAATTCTTCACCGAACCGGGTGATCATGCAGGTGAATTGGAAACTTCGCTTATGATGCATTATTATCCGCATTTGGTTAAAACCCACGAAAACTACGGTTCAGGTAGCACGAGACAATTTTCAATTGAAGCGCTCAATAACCGCACTTTCTGGCTACCGCGTAACTGGAAAGAAGTAAGTGTAGATACAGGCATTGGTAATCCGCAATTTGCAAATGCCGAAAAAGGAAAGAATTTTGCCGAAGCTATTACAGATAAAATAGCAGGATTTATAAAAGAATTTATTGAAAAAACCGAATTATACATATAGAAAACAATTTCACAGTTTTTACTCCATAGAATTGATAAATTGCTTTTGAAATTTTTAAAAAAAAAGAACGACCACTTTCATGGTCGTCCAAATTTGTTAGCTGTAGAAAAATCTATTGATTTTCGGCAATTTATTTTATCAAAATTTTCGAAGCTTTTTCATCAACTCTTACAATATAAACGCCTTTGTTTAATTCTAATGTAATTTCTTTTGAAGGTTGATATTTTGCAACTTTGCTGCCTGTAAGCGAGAAGATTTCTATGCCTGTAGTTGGCAAGACATCAAACTTCAAAGTATTTCCAGCCAATGTCCAATGTTTATATTCCGGATTGTTTACATTAGCGCTGATAGGGAAAATTATTGCAGTTCCCGGAGAGCCTATGTTGCCAAGTGCATTAGCCGAAATAATTGTAACCTGATGACTAATTGTGCCATTGATAGTACCGGCAGCGCTAATCACAGCATTGTCAACAACTGTTCCATCAGCTTTATAACTCCAGTAAAAAGATTTTCCGGTAGTTGCAGCTCCAAAACTTACACGGTTAATTTCAGTACCTGCCGCATCAAAAACAATTACTCCATCGCCACTTGAGCCCAATCCAACGCCGGAACCTGTATAAGATCCAACTTCAACATTGTCTAAAGTAGTTCCCCAAAAAGTTTTAAATGCCGGAATATCAGTTGTTGGTGCTGCCGATTCAATGAAAATAACACTTTTACCTGCCGGTATGTTGGTAACGCCGTTGAGAGCCACTGCTGTTGCATAAGCAAAACTGCTATCGTCCACTTTCCAACCGGTTATATCAACTGCCGATGTTCCTGTATTGGTTAATTCAATCCAGTCAGCCGTGCCTCCTGTACCGCTTGAAGACATAGCTTCGGTGATTTTTATTTGCGCATTTAGCAAAGTTGCTCCAGCAAATAATAAACTGCCAATTAAACAAAAATGTAATTTTAGTTTCATGATAATATCTCCATTTTTTTAATTAATAAAATATCTTTTTATATGAATAATAACAAATATCCGGTTATTAAGTTGAAAGAGTTGTAAGCTTATCGCAAATAATATGAAAACAACTTATAATGTAATTAATTATCAAAATTACTTATCCGCAAATTTAATAAATTGAAACGAATTATTTTGCATAAAACGAATTAAAAATGACTTATTATTCATTTATTCTTACATAAATTTAAAAAATAAAGTAAAATTCAGGTTTTATACAAGTCAAAAATCCGCAAAGTTCATTTTCAGTTGGTTATAAATAACTTAAATGTTTGAACATTTTGATTATCATCAGTAATATGTAGCAAATAAATACCCGGTTGATAATTTACAGTGTTTAGCGATACAGGTAAATTTATACCCGATGCAGTATTTAAAATGCTTCCGTGCAAATTATAAAGTTTTATACTGTAAAGTTGATTTGTTAATTCCTGACTTTCAATGTGAATACTATTGTTTTTCACGTTAAATTTCAATCCTAAATCAACATTTGTTTTAATATTTATTATTCCTGTGCGAATGTTGTTGCCATCTGCCTGATATGGATTAAACCAGCGCAAAGCATCAACAATTTCTGTATCCTTCTTTACATCTCTGCAAAGCCAGACTCCCTTTGATTCTTCTTCCGGATATTTAAAAGATATAGCAAATCCTTCAACATTGGCATTGCTTGTAGGATTTGGTATTAAATATTCCTTTAAAGTACGCAATTTAAATTTACCTCCAACAATTTCAGTAGTTAAATCTGTCACTTCCAAGTAATTATCATCGATATTATGAAGTATGTAAAGTAATCCTGTGGAACTGTCGAATGCTACTTCGCAGCTCTCAGCTCTGTTTGTTAAATAATTGCCAACAAATACCAAATCCTGATTTACAGTAGGATTAACATCGTAAACCCATACTGAGCCACCTTTTTGATGCGCCAAAAAGAGCAAGCCACCCATCCCCTTAGAGGAAATATAAGTTTGTCCGGTTGCAGAACTTATAAAGCCAATTTTTTGCAAATACCAGTCGGGAACAAAAGCAATTCCTTCAGGTCCATCGTTTCCTGTATCGGTCATTGGCGAAGGTGACTTTAACAGATTCCAGGTATTTGATTTCGTAATATTTGAGAAATTGTAATTGTGCGAATACTTACGTATTTCATAACTTCCTTCATCAATTGTATAAAATTCGTTTGCAGTATTATTCACCATTGTAATTCCTTCCGGTGCTCCGATACTTGTAGCTGAACCAATCAATGTATATTGTCCGGTTGTTTTGTTGTATTGTAGAACATATAAACTACCGCCATCGCCTACACAGTATAACCTCGAAGTTAAATCGTTCCAGTATAAACCGCTTAATTCAGTTGCATCCGATGGCAAAGCAGATGAAATATTTAAGGCATTATTCCATGTTTTAGATGGCCAGGCAGTCTGAGCATTGCTATGCAAAAGAGAAAATGTAAATAATGTTGACAAAAAGTATTTTAAATTTTTGAATTGCATTAAGATTTTATGTGCTTGTCAATTTCAGTACAAATATTTTTAAAAATTGTGTTTATATCACCAATGCCTTGTACCGATACATATTTATTAAGTTGCTGATAAAAAGTTTTTACAGGTAGTGTCTGTTCAGAATAAACTTGAAGACGTTTCAAAATAGTTTCTTTATTGTCATCCATTCTTCCTGAAATTTCACCTCTAAGTAACAGTCTTTTGATAAGTTCATTATGGTTTACATTGAGTTCAATAAATACATCTGTTTTTTTATTTTGTAAAGCCAAATTATCTTCCAGAGCTTTTGCCTGTGCAACTGTGCGTGGAAATCCATCGAGCAATACTCCTTTTTGTAATTTTTCTGAGTTTTTAATTTCATTCATCAGCATGTTAATAATGATATCATCCGGAACTAATTTTCCTTCGCTAACATATTTCTTAGCTGAAATTCCGAGTTCAGAACCTTTTTCCATTTCACTGCGCAGAATATCGCCTGTTGAAATATGTTTTAAATTATATTTTTCTGATAGCAAAGCGCTCTGAGTACCTTTTCCACTGCCCGGAGGTCCAAAAAGTATTATATTCATAATAAATTATTTTTTCATTTTGATATTCAGACTAAATTCCATTCACTTTACAAATGATTGTACTATTGATATTTAATTGGTACTGTGTCATCTTGGCATTTTATCAAATTATTACATTGTACTATTGGCACATTATGACATTGGCACATTGGCACATTTTTCAGTTTTCCATTTCCTGAATACTGTTGATGCCATCACGATTAAAACCTACGCGATACCGTATATTATTTTCTTCATCGTCATGTTTGTATTGAAGAATTATATTTAGATAGTAGTTTTTAATGCCGATAATTTTCTCTACACTCCACGTTGGATTTTCATTTTTATTTTCGTTCAAAATGTACAAAGGCACTTCCGGATTATCTGTTTTGCGCATAAACGATAATAAACTCAATCGTATAATTTCTACGACTCCATCAATGTCATAGTTGTTGCTCTCATCAAGCAATTTACGATTTAACTGAACTATTTTTCGGTAAAGTATTATTTTTTCTTTTGAGTATCTGTTGTCAGCCTCAATAAGAGGTATGCGGTTTCGTACCTTTATTACTTCTCGCGGAATGTTTTCCTCCGCAATAAAATCGAACGATTCTTTACTAAATCCAATTTCTTTATCTTTTACACTGATGGTAGTTTTATTATCGTAATACTTCGTGCTTAGTTTTTTGGAAAAATAATATCGTCCAAGTTCTTTAATACGGTCTTTAAGCATATAACTTACAACTAAAGCTACAAAAAAGGGCATTGTCAGATTTCCGTATGTCTGTTGAAATGAGAAAGCAACCGCAGTTGCAAAAATCATCGATAAACCTGCCGCTAAACTAAGATAGATTTGTTCTGCTAAAATTCCATCGCGTTTTTTCTTTGCGTTAATGAATAAATCGCTTTCAGCATATTTTTTCAGGGCGCTAAGTCTGAAAATCAAATCTTTATTGTTGTTAGGACTATGTGGGTCAACCTGCATATATTTGCAGATATTTTTGTGTTCGCGTTCTTTTTCTAAAGCACTCAGAATTAAAGGTTCAAGTTTGGTGCGAAGTTCTGAATCGTTAATGTGTTTAAACTTGCTTAATAGTCCGAACAGTTCTTTTTCTGTTAAATTGGTCATAAACTCATCGCCAAAGCTATAATAATCGTAAACAACTTTGGTAACAGTAGGAGTTTTTATAATCGTGGCTAATTCACGGTATTTTTGTAATATATCAGCTGTTGTATTTAAGAAATCGACAATCAATTTTTCTCTGTCCTCGATTGGAGCAGCATTATAAATGTACGCAATTTGATCGCGTATGGCGCTTTTAAAAATTGCAGAAAACATTTTTATTTGATATTCGTATTCCGATATATTGCTTCGGGTAGGTGATGAAGCAAGCTGTTGCATGGCATTTTCCAGATTTTTTAGCGGGAAAGCATTCCCCGATACAATTTCGCGCATTAGAAATACAGGAGTTATCAGTCTGATGTTAGTGCGAATATCCTTGTAAAAATCTTCTCGTTTATATGTCGCAGGATTAATGTCCAAACTATTGGGCACAAAAATCCAGGTATTCAATATAAAATTGTTTACATTTAATTTTCGCCGGGCTTTATAAGCTATTTTACATTCGAGCGAAAATTTATCGTGAATTTTTGTGTTTACCGTAATCACCTTGTTATTTACTAGTTTTTTATTTACTATTTAACCAATCACCAATCACCATTAAAAAAATACACCATTTGTATAACCTAACCATTTGAGAACCGTTTCACCCCATACAATTATCATAAACCAACTGATTATAAGCATAGTAAAACCATATTTAAAAGAATCGCTTATGCTATAGTGATTAGTTGTATAAAGCAATGCCGACGGTTTACTATTGAAGGGCAATACATAAACATGTTCGATTAATAAAGCTACCGGAAACGACAAACTCATAATGGGGTAATTAAATTTTTGTGCTATTCCTATAGCAATGGGTACAAAAATCAACGCGCGCATGGTTTTTGATTGAAACAGGATTCCACTGAAAATCATGATAAATGTCATACCGAAATACAAAATCCAGAATGGAGTTTGCTCTGAAATTCCAAAATGTGAAAAAGCCGCATCGACCATACTTGCCGGTAAATCAGTTGCTTCAAGTCCCGATCCTAAAGTGTAAGCGCCGGCAGAGAAAAGCATTAAGTGCCACGGTATGTCCACATCGTTCCATTTTACTACACCAATGCCAGGTAATAATGCTACAACTGCTCCCATAAATGCAACCGCCGTTTGCGAAATTCCATGTTGTTTATCAGTTGCCCAAAGAATCAGAACAATTACAAAAATGGCAATGGATTTGTATTCGCCGACGGTCATTTTTCCAAGCGCATCAAATTCTTTTTTCAGGCGTTGCATTCCACCTTCGATTTGAGGAACACGCTCTTCGGGTTTCATGGGAAAAATAAGTTTTGTACCTACAACCCAACCTATCAGTATTAAAATCATGCAAAGAGGAAATGCTGCAATAAACCAATCCTGAAACCCAAAAAACTCTGCGCCAATGGAGCCGGCAATCAACGATCCTGCCAATAAATTAGCACCCGAACCGGTGATAATACCACTCGCACCCATATTTATCTGGAAAAGATTTTGCAATACGATATTTCTACCAAAATTATTTCGGTTATCGGGACGTGCGCCGTAGATGGCAGCAATTACCATAAAAATTGGTAATAAAATGGTGGCTTTGGCAGTAGTTGCTGAAATAAAAATAGAAAGAACTAAGTTAATTACTATAAAACTGAAGAAAATCCAAGTTGCATTTCGTCCGAAACGAATTACAAACCACAATGCAAAACGCTTTGCAACACGGGTTTTTACCAACATACTCGCCAGCACGAAAGAAAGAATATTCAGCCACATTACCGGATGTCCGAGTTGTGCATAAGCTACTTTTTCGGTAGTAACACCTGTAAGTACCATTGCAATAATTACGAATAGCGAAGTGAGGTAATTGGGAACGGACTCGGTTATCCACAACACGATTGATGCTGCAAAAATTGCCAGCATGGCATAATTAGCTCTTGAAAAAGCTTCAGTCCCTAATTCATTAAATCGCTTTAATGCATCACTTTTTAGAATTTCAGGATGAATATTATTTAAAAATGGAATATTTGCAAAAAAATAAATATAGACAAATACCAAAATTGCTAATGGACCACCAAATATTTCCATCCATCGTTCGAAACCTGATTTTTTGTTTTTGCGCAATCTTTCGACGCGGTAATTATTCATGTCAAGAATGTCAAACGATTCATTAATTTCGTCCGAATTAACTTCAGTAATTTTTTTTTCAGAAAATTCACTCATGGTTTCACATTCATATTTTAAGTTTTACTCTATAAAGATTGCCTGTCAAGTCGCAGCCTATCCAGCAGCAATTATGTTTACGATCCACTAATAAAGCTTCTGCTTTTGATATGTATTCTATTGATTGCGAAGCTATAACAATGCCATTGATTGTACAATGAAACAACATTTTTTGGAAACTGTCACATATCCATAGTGTTCGGTCGGTTCGGTCGAAACAAATTTCAGATAAGTATCCTGCAAAATTTACAGTTTGTCTCGATTTTTCGGAATTCGTTTTTAAATCATATTTAATGATTAATGTTGGGGCTTCCTGATTGGCAATGTATAAAGTATCCTCTCCATAAGTAAGGCCTTCTATACCTTTGTTGCTTACCCCACCTTCAATGTTTACTTTAGTTATTTGAGTTAGGGTCATATCATCGTTTAATACAGAAACAGTCATATTAGTTTCATCAGCCAGGTAATATTTCCTTGTTTTATAGTTTAAAGCAATGGCTTCAAAATCGTTGCTTCCGTTATAATCTAATTTGCGTTTGGTTGTACCATCAAAATTAAGCTCGAAAATACCGAACTTATCACTTACTGCCATAAGAGATGTGCTGTCTTTAGAAAAGCAAAGTCCGGATAATCCACTTACAGATGTAGTAAATTCTTCATAATCTTTTTCAATCGGAACATTTGTGTATATATCATCTTTAACACACGATGTTACAAGAAATATCACTGCAATAAATGCGATTTTAAATTTCATTATCTTTAAAATAATGACAATTAATAATTTTTTTATAAACCTTCTCCTCTCCAATTGGAGAGGAGATAAGTTAATTTATTTTGGTTAATTAATTGATGATAGATTTACCACTTCGTATAGGGATTTTTCATTAACATTGAATTGTAGTATTTTACATCTCCTGTTACTTCTTCGCCCAGCCATTCCGGTTTTTCGAAACTGTCACTTTCACTTGTAAGTTCAATTTCGGCAACTACAAGGCCTTGATTTTCGCCATAAAACTCGTCAACTTCAAATTTATATGGTCCGGCTTTCACTTCGTAACGTGTTTTGTCAATAACTCCCGGCTCACAAATTTTGAGCAATTCTTCAACTTCTTCAACGGGAATCTCTTTTTCCCATTCGTAGCGACTTGCACCGCTCGCGCTTCCAATACCTTTGATGGTAATAAAACCTTTCGATCCTTTTATGCGTACACGTACTGTACGTTCAGGAATTGACGAAAGATAGCCTTGCGTAATGCGGGTTTGTTTCGAGGCTTGTGCTTTAAATGCGTCAGATTTTACTAAAAATTTTTTTTCTATTTCTTGTGCCATAATATTATTTAAATAAGCCCCCTAACCCCCAAAAGCGGGGATAGAGAGCGGTGTGTTGTTTATTATTCCCCTTGCGGTTAGGGGCAGATTTAATTTGCCAACGGTTTATTAATCATACCAATAACCCGTTTAATCGCTTGAAGGTAATTGATATTTTCAACACCTTCCAATCCAACGTCTTTTATGGTTTTCAGAATATCTTCAACTTCGGTCGATTCTGAATTTATGGTAACTACCCGAGCACCATTGATTAAAACTTCACCATATTCACAAATGGTATTGTTAACCATATAACCAAAGCGCTGTTTGTGTACTCTAACGGCTGCAAGGTCTGGATGTGCATAAATCATTTCCAAAAACTCTTCGTAAGTAATTACATCTTTTGTAAGAGGCGGCATTTCAACCATAAATGCCGGAAATACTTCTTCAGTAAGAACTTTTGCTGTGATTGGGAATTCTCCTTTCATTAACGGATTCCATTGCTCCAAACCCTCTACTGTTTGAACATAAGTTTTAATATCCATTTTCCCATCGCGAATTTTTGTGTTGTTAATGTCGTTTGTGCGCGACAGGATATATATTTCATCGGAATATCTTTCCCAAACTTTTTCAGGTACAGGCATTGATAAACGCGCCATGCGTTTTGCTGCATTGTCAAAATTCTGCCCGAATGTGCGGAATTCAAAGCGGGGTTTTGAAATTTCACCTATTTTTAATTCTTCTTTTGCCATAATCTTTTAATTTATAATTCTGTTTTTTACTTTTTACAATTTTTAATTTGCATCGTTGTTCGAACTACCTTTGGTGGCTGTGTTGAACAATGTCAAATTGTTTGAGCCATCAGGTTTACGTCCGTACGATTTTTTGCCGGCAGTAGCAATTGTTGTGAAATCTAACGAAGCTACAAGCATACCTTCAGGATTTTCCAGATATATTGCATCACCCGAAGTACTTAAACCAAAAGTTACTGATTCGCCATTTTGTTCGGTTGCTATTACTGCAAAACCTTTTGGCGGAATAACGATACTTCCAAGTACACGTTTAGCTTTGGGGCTAACACCTCCTAACGAAGTTTTAATACCTTCATCGTAAAAGAAATAGCCGGCCAAATCAACCTGAATTTCCGATTCATTATAAATCTCCACCCAATCAGGATCGGTTGCATCTTTCGTTCCATCGGGGAAAACTTCGTTAATATGAAGTTTAATAGCACTTGAAGCACCAACTGTGTAGCTTGCTTTAGCAGTAGGAGCATTAACCGGATAAACAGCTGTTAGGTTATCAATATTTACTACTTCAATATAATAATTTACCACTACATCTTTTGCATAAGGAGGAATTGTGCCTGTGTACATAAATTGTTCACCTGGAAGTGAAGTCATTTCTACAGACGAATAAGTAGTTTCAGTTGATGCTTTATGATATAGTTTAGCTGATAAAACGCCTTTTAAATCGGTAATTTTAGCTTTTATTACCACCGATTCTGTAGATTGTGGAGCAACCGGCGTTCCGGTTACATTTGAAATACTTGGAGGCCCAACATGAATTGGATCTTTAACACATGCTGTTGCAAGTAATAAAATAACTGCGAGAGTTAAAACTGCAACTACTAAAAATCTTATTTTCAAGTTCATATACTTTTTCATGATTAAATTTTTTTAAAAATCAATTTCACATCTTATACCTAACTGTCCATAATCGTGACCAGCTTTTCCACTCGGATCAGCCACTTTGGTTGGATCTTTGGTAAGAGCGCCGGTTACATCGTAACCAACAAATAATTTTCCTTTGCCATTAGCATAACGGTCGTGGTTCAAATAGCTGTAATTCAATTGCATTTTGAAGTTTTTTGCAGCATAGAAGTTAATACCGGCAGTGTAACCTTCGGCTGCTCCTCCAAATACATCTTTATCGTTCAGATTAATGTAATCATAACGGAAAGTTAATTCCACATCACCCCATTTTTTACCTTTATCGGGTTGATTAAACTCACCCTGAGCTTTGTCATAAACCTGTCTTCCTCCAAATAGTAAATAAGTTGCCTGTGCATAAAATCCGCCGAAATTGAGGGTTTCCAAATTGTTTTTGCGGTATGTTTTGTTGTTAATAATTTCGCTTTGTAAGCCTAAACCTTTGTAAAAGCCTGCAATTTCGATGTTCGATAAAATTTCATGATCAAGTTGTGGAATTAAATCGGTATCAAGATATTTTTTACGGTTGATACTGCTCAACGAACGGGTGCTGTAACGTGCTGAACCGTATTCGCCAGGAGCAACATCTGTTTTAGGAGTACGGTAAGAATATCCGTAAGCTGCATGCAAGCCATAATCTCTATTTTCGCCAAAGGGTTGCAACACAAATTTTCCTGTAAGTGAGTAGCCCTGATCGCGTCCGAAGTCTTTATTATTGTCCTGAACATAGGTCAGTATTTCCAAGTCTTCTATTGTTTGGAAAAACACACCACCTGCCGCTAAAAACCAAGGTGCGTTATAGGTTGCATCCCAGCCAAAATGCCGTGATGGTGCAAAAGTATTAACCACATTAGCACGTTCCATGAAGTTGAGATAACGCGATGAAGAGGTTTGGGACATGGAAAATTGTTCTTTAAAGTTACCCACACGTGTGTTAAGCCCTTTCAAAAAGTTTGTAAAATTGTATTGAATAATCGCATCCTCCAACTCCAGTTTCCCATTTGAGAAACTGATGTCGAGTTCACCATACCAATTTTTAGTTAAATTTGCTTTCACTGCAAAACGAGCCCTGCGAATAGAAAATCCATCGCCAATGGGATTCATTTCATCATTAAAAAAAAACTGTCCATCGGTTTGCACACGTACATCGTACCAAAGCCTATAGTCCTGATCGGGTGATTCGAAAACCAAAATCCCGTTTCGTGTTTCGGCACTTAATGGAGTTCTGTCCACCTTTTTGCCATATTGGTCGTACCGCACATCGCTACCTTCTGTGGTTTGAGCAAACGTTTTAGTACCAATAAGAATGATTACAACTAATAATAGTGTTCTTTTCATGTTGTGTTTTTTTAATTAATTAATTTACATTGATTTACTAAAATCTGATAAGTTAATATTTTTATCTAAATTCAATTTTTTTCTCAATCGATATCGGCTTATTTCCACACTTTTTGGGGAAATATTCATAAGCGGTGCTATTTCTTTTGAGGATAAGCCAATTCTAAGCAAAACCAATATTTTTTTATCCGTTTGTGTTAATTCTGGATATTCTTTGTCTAACCTTTGTATAAAGTTTTTGTTAGCAATTTCGGCTTTTTGATAAATTGAGTCAACTTCGCTGTTAAAGCTGATTTTCTGACGGAGTTCAACTTTTATCTTTTTAATAATCTCATCTTTATCAGTAATGTCTGATGCTCTGGAAGCTTTTTCCAACTCATCAATAATTGATAATAGATATTGGCGCTGTTCATTTAAGTTCAAAGAATAAGTTACTAACTCGTTCTTCTGTTCTTCAATACGGGTTAGTAAATTTGTATTTTCAAGCTGAACTGTGCTAACTTCAATTTCGGATAATGCCTTTTGAAATTCGGAAAATTGCATTTGTTCTGCCAGGAAATGTTCTTTCTCATTCGATTTTGTTTTCGATTTAAGTTGATTAATAATCAGATAAATCGATATTATTGCTAATACAATTAACAATAATGAAATTATAGTTGCATTCAAATCTACCGGTATATTTACGTTAACGGGTCGAATACTGTCAGTATTTGTTATTTCACTAAATATTATTAGATGTTACTTTTATATTAAAAAGATTTTTTACAAAGAATAAACTGAAAAAAGTAAATGCGCCCGATAAAATTGGAGTTAAAACCCAACCCAACATTATATTTCCAATAACATTCAGTTTTACTTCCTGCATTCCTTTTACCAATCCTATGCCTAAAACTGAGCCAACCACTACCTGCGTACTTGAAACCGGTACAAGTGGAATGGCAGGTAAACCTATATTCTGTACTAAATGCGATAATGTGGAAGATGAAAATACAAATAGAACCAATGCCTGCGATAACACCACAACAACAGCTCCTTCGGGGGTTATTGCTAAAATATCGCCACCAATAGTTTCCATTACACGTTTACTGTAAGTAAAAATTCCGAGAGAAATAGCTAATCCACCTACAAAAAACAAAATATCAGTTGAATTAAATGTAATACTTCCAAGGTTTATGTTCAAATCAATGGAATTTACAAAAACACCCATTACGTTTGCTATATTGTTTGCTCCCAAACTATATGCTCCAAATGCACCTACAATAATAAGTGAAAAACGAATAATCGTTTCAAATTTGAACATGTGAAGATTTGAACTCCGTATCAGCCTCCTCATTAATAAATATAGTAAGGCTGAAAAGATGGCTCCTAAAACCGGCCCGAAAACCCATGAACCAATGATTTTTCCTAAAACAGTATAGTCAACCTGACTTGATGTAAAATAACACCATCCAATAATTGCTCCTACAATGGCTTGTCCTGTCGAAACCGGTAATTTGTTTTTTGTCATTATCAGAACAACAATTGCCGAACATAAAGCAACTGTAAATGCTCCGCCGATAGCATCAACTGAACCCAGTTGTGAAAGAGTTTTAGTGGTTCCGGAGCCTTGCAAAACAGCTCCTAACAATACAAAAATGCTCGCAATAATTGCTGCCGTACGGAATTTTATCATACGTGAGCCTACTGCTGTACCAAAAATATTGGCAGCATCGTTCGCTCCTAACGACCATCCCAGAAACAAACCGCTTGACAGGAAAAATAATGTCAACATACTTTAATTCTCTACTATACGATACGTTTAATGGCCATGATAGAAAGTAAATCCGCAACTTTTTCGGCAGTATCCGATATGTTTTCAATGTGTAAAGTAAAGTAGCGTAAATGGAATTTTTCGCTCAAGCGCAAATCTTTCAACTCTCTGAAAATTTTCCGTCGGATAATATCCGCTAATAAATCTGTTTCTTTTTCATAAAAATATACCCTGTGAATTTTTTCGGTTACATTTATCGGTTCTGTGAAATACGATTTTGCAGCAGGTATAACAGATTCGGCAGCTGAAACAGAAATTTGTGTCAGACGTACAAAATCCTGAATTAATTCAGCAGGAATTAAAGGAGTTTCGACTTCAAACTGAAAAAGATTTTTTTTCGATTGATCAATCAGGTTGTCCATTTCTTCTAAAAGGCGCATTATATCACCTCTAAGTTGTGGCATTAGCGATTGTACAAATAGTGTTTTTTCAATTTCTCGTCTAAGTTTGTCCGATTCAATTTCATTATTAGCTAATTGAAGAATATCGTTGTTGAAGTTTTCAGTGTTGTTATATAAATAATTCTTTACTCCTTCTTTGAACAACAATAAACTTTGATCAACGCAATTAAGAAACTTGTCAATCAATTCAATTGATTTGTTTGCTTTCTTGAATAACATACTTTACAAGTTTTGAAATTTATGCAATTATACAACAATTTTTCTCAATGTGTAGTTTTAAAATTTTTACAAACAATTATTGTAAATATTAGTATAGGTATAATAATTATCTAAATATCATAAAATCAATTATATGTAAAATATATGTAAAGTAGTAATAATCCTCATGGTCAAAAATAATGAAAAAATGTAGAGTATATGTTACTATTTTTTTATGTAAAAGTAACAATACATAAACAAAAGAATGGGAAGTTTTTAAGTAAGATATCGGTCAAAAAATACGATTATTAAAATTTTTTTGGCAAGTTTAAATTACAGATCATTTTTTCAGTTTGTGCAATTCTTTCTGTCATTGCATTTGAATTTTTTTTTAAGGTAAAATGTTTTATGTGTACAAAGTTGGTTTATACATAAATATTTTGACCTGATTTAGTTAGTTCATTGATTAGTAGAACTCCATGAGACTATAAAATGCATAAATAGAATTGTTGTTAACAATTTATTAGTTTTATAATTTTCTTAGTTCCAACATTTTCGGATGTTCTGTAATATATTTCGAAGTTGTTGCATAACCTATATTGTAAATATCCTGATAGGCATCGAAGCTGAATTCGTGGTATTTATCAAAAGCGTCAGGTTCTATCAGAAAATTACATAAAGCTCGTCCCGATGCTGAGTTTTGAAATTGAACAGCTCTGATAGCATAAGCAAGCGTATCTACAGGTTTTTTGAGTTTTTCAGGTATGCGGTGTGGAATCACATTGATTCCAATAATTGTATCGCATCTTTCAGTTAGTGGTTGAGCCGGTAAATTATTTAACAATCCACCATCAGTATAAAAAACACCATTTTGTTTTATAGTATTGAATAAACCCGGAATTGCAGCAGATGCTGCCAGCCATGTATCAAGTTTATTCCCACTATCTACTATTTCCCAATCGGCACGGTTTAGATTTACCACACATATATATAGCCGTTTTTGGAGTTGTTCGAAGCTGTTATTGGGTATCAATTCTTTTACAAGCGAACGTAAAATACTGTGATTTGTAAGTCCTGAA
>CAYNGF010000088.1:0-15360 GCA_964396515.1 uncultured Paludibacter sp. | reverse complement strand
AAAATTTCGGGCGTTTAGCTCAGCTGGTTCAGAGCATTCCGATACAAATCGGAAGGGTCTCCAGTTCGAATCCTACAACGCCAAAAACAAAATTTCGGGCGTTTAGCTCAGCTGGTTCAGAGCATCTGCCTTACAAGCAGAGGGTCGGCGGTTCGAATCCGTCAACGCCCACAGAATCGAAATAAGTCTTGCAAATAAAATTTTGCAGGACTTTTTTTATATAAATAAAATGTTTTACACCTATATTTTATTTTCTGAAAAGATAGATTCCTATTATGTTGGTTCTACGTCAAACATTGATGATAGACTAAAACGTCATAATTCAGGAAGGAGTACTTATACCAAACGGGGTATTCCTTGGGTAATTGTTTATTTGCAAGCTTATGAAACCAAATCGGAAGCTTATCAAGCCGAAATGTATATAAAATCGCAAAAAAGCAGATTACATATTGAGAAACTTATTCGAGAGGCAAAAGTATAAATTTGTCTGCCTTCAGGCTAAGGGTTCAGCGCATTCCGATTACAATCGGAAGCGTCGGCGGTTCGAATTCCGATAAACCGGAATGTCATTCTTCCATCCGTCAACGCTAATAGTTGATTATCGAGCACATACAAATATTTTGTGGGTGCTTTTTTTAGATTCAAAACAAGAAAACAAAACAATATTAATATCAACTTAAATTCTCTGTCAATTCAACTATATCTACAAGCTTTTGTTCGCCGGTTTTCATGTTTTTCAGCATCACTTTTTGCTCATTCATTTCATTCTCGCCAACAATTGCTACAAACGGAATACCTTTGTTATCGGCGTAGCTCATTTGTTTTTTCATTTTTGCCGGTTCAGGATAAACTTCTGCGTTTATTCCATTTTTGCGCAAAGCATTTAGCCATGGTAGGCTATACATCAATTCTTTTTCACCAAAACTTACAAAAAGAATTTTTGTTTGTTCAGTTGAAGTTTCAGGGTAAAGATTCAATTGATTTAGTACATCATAAATCCGATCGGCGCCAAAAGAAATACCAACACCCGAAACACCTTCCATACCAAAAACTCCTGTCAGATTATCGTAACGTCCACCTCCTGTTATGCTCCCAATTTGCACATCAAGAGCTTTAACCTCGAAGATTGCTCCGGTGTAATAGTTTAAACCCCGTGCAAGAGTCAGGTCAAGTTCAATTTTCGTTTTAATGTTCACGGCTTTACATAAACTGAAAAGGGTTTCCAATTCTGTAATTCCTTTTAAACCGATTTCTGAAGTTGATAAAACAGCTTTCAATTGTTCTAATTTTTCAGTATTACTTCCGCTCAGTTTCAAAATTGGCTGTAGTTTATCAATTGCCTCTTGCGAAATTCCTTTCGAAGCAATTTCCTCGTTTACTTTTTCGAGTCCGATTTTATCTAATTTATCAATTGCTACTGTAATATCCGTTATTTTATCAGCTTCACCTATAATTTCTGCTATTCCTGAGAGGATTTTCCGGTTGTTTAATTTAATAACCACGTTAATTTTCAAACGGCTATAAACTTCATCGACTATTTGTATTAATTCTAACTCATTTAAAAGTGAATCACTACCAACCACATCCACATCGCACTGATAAAACTCACGATATCGCCCTTTTTGAGGACGATCGGCTCGCCAAACCGGTTGAATTTGATACCGCTTAAATGGAAAAGAAATTTTTTCACGATTTTGCACTACAAAACGGGCAAACGGGACAGTAAGATCGTAACGTAAACCTTTTTCGGAAATTTTATTCGTGAGTTTTACGCTATTTCGCTGCAGAAGTTCTTCGTTATTCAAACCATTCAAAAAATCACCTGAATTTAGTATCTTAAATAGCAATTTATCACCTTCTTCACCATATTTCCCCATAAGAGTTGATAAGTTTTCCATTGCCGGAGTTTCAATCTGCTGAAATCCATACAGTCGAAAAACATCTTTAATGGTATTGAAAATATAATTGCGGTTTGCCATTTCCTGTGGCGTAAAATCGCGGGTTCCTTTTGGTATAGAGGGCTTTTGCATCGTTGTTTGTATTCAGTTTTTTAATTTTTTTTCGTTTGCAAAGTTACACAAAAAAATTGAAGCGTTTTTTCTGCTATTGTATATCACATGTATAAAAAAATGTATAAAATAGATTTGATATGCTTCAAATTCATTTGTGGATATAATGTTTTATCTTTGCATGCGTTTAATTTAAAAGTGAATTTTGAAAAAATCTTTTTTAGAGAGCAACATTTTTAAGATAAAATCCATCATATCAAAATTAGAACTTCAACAACAATTTTTATTTATGAAATTATCCGGCAAACTAAACTTTTTATTTTTTTCTTACCCTTTTATTTTCATTGCATTGTTACTTATAATTTCACAATCAGATTTTTTTTCGTACGATATTTTACAATTTAAGTTAGCACACAAAGGGTTACATAAAATACTTATTTTCAGCTTTGTGTTAGTTTCCTCTCTGATATTCTTTTTAATGTCCGATTATTGGAAAAAATTATCTCTCGATAAAAAGTTGTTAATGTACGGTTTATCAACAATGTTGGTGGCATTTTTTTTCCGAATCAATACAAGTTACGTTTTTTCCGGAATTTTTGCCGTAACAGGAGTATATTACGCTCTAAGTCAAAAAAAAACATATAAACCTGAAATTTTTCAGTATATTTTTATTGTATATTTCGTAATTCAGGCAGTTAGCTTACTTTGGACAACAAACTTTATATATGGTATTAGTTTATTAGGTCATTATACCCCATTTGTAGTGTCAGTACTAATGTTCAGTCTTTTCAGACTGACTAAGAAGGATTTTGATTTAATTTTGTTATTACTTTTCAGAATTTCAATTTTTATTGTAACTATATCGCTCTTTAGTTGGTTAATTCAGGCAAGAATTATGAAGAATGAAATAATGCCCGATGAGTTACTAATTAAATACAGTGGCATGAATTTTCCACCCTACATTTATACATTTGCATGGTCAGATTATTATCATCCCACCTATATTTCGATAGTATTACTGATTTCTTTGTTTTCGGGTTGGTACTATCTGAATAAACCTGAAACTGAAAACAGGATTCAAATTTCTGAATTTCTTTATTATTTAGGAGGTCTTTTGCTATTGTTTTTATATACTTCTTCACGTTTTATGTTATTGGGCTGGATTTTAATTAATACATTAGGGATATTATATTTACTGAGAAATAATAAAAGAATTTTAATACCTACTTTGTTGGTTATTTTTGCAGGAATGATGATAGTTTTTGTGCTATATTCTGCAAGTTTCGAAAGATTTTATAAAGATCCCGTTCGGATAGCACATTTTCAAATCGCTTTTCAATCAATCAGTGAAAACACATGGCACGGTACCGGAATAGGTGGACTTACTAAGTACATAAATTCACAAAATCCAGCGTATAAATCATTTGAGTTTTATCCTTCGTTTACGCATATACATCCTCATAATCAGTTTGTTGGCGATTTAATGCAAACGGGAGTTTTTGGGTTGACTGGAATTATTGTTATGGTTCTCTTTTTGTTTTATGTCAGTTTCAAAAATAAAAATTGGTTACTTTTTGCTTTTTTGTCTCTTACAGTATTTTTAATGATGGTTGAAATGCCACTAATTTATGAAAAAGGAGCATTGATATTTTCAGTAATAGTATCATTACTAATGCAGTGGAAAAATAATGAGGAAAACTTAACTGAAAATTTTTAGTTGATATTATTGAAAAGAAAAATTCATGCAACAATTTGATATCGACATAGTATATCTTTGGGTAGATGGAAGTGATCCTGATTGGCTCGCACGGAAAAACAGTTTTTTAGGCAATGTTACCAATTTGAATCCGGAAGCAATTTCAACTGCCCGAAGTGCTGATAATGATGAACTTAAATACGCATTACGTTCGTTAGAAAAATATGCTCTCTGGATAAGAAAAATTTTCATTGTAACCGATGGACAAACTCCTCGTTGGTTGAATACCAAAAATGCTAAAATACAGATAGTTGATATATCTGAGTTATTACCTAAAGAAGCATTACCTTGTTATAATTCAGTAATAATAGAGCATTTTTTATGGAAAATTCCCGGTTTGGCAGAACACTTTCTGTATGCCAACGACGATATGTTTTTCAATGCACAGGTAAGTTCAAATTTCTTTTTTACATCCGAAGGATTTCCTGTGGTACGTTTAAAAAGAACCTGGGGATCGAAATGGCTTTATTTTTTGAGAGAGAAGTTTAACATTCACACCAATATTTACCGTAAAACCATTCATCGTTCGGCATTGTTAATCGAAAAAAAGTTCGGGAAATATGTTAGCGGAATGCCTCATCACAATATTGATGCTTACTGTAAAACCGATTATCAAGATGTAGCTGAAAAGTATTTTAAATCTGAAATTCAAGCAACAATTACCCATCATATCCGCTCCGAAAAGGATATTCAACGTATCATTTATTTGTATTATGCTTTGGTAACAAAGAAAGGGAATTTACGTTATGTAAATCGTTATGAATCGTGCCGTATTCGTTTACATAAACCTGATTTTATGCATTATATATCCAAATACAAACCTTCGCTTTTTTGCTTGAACGACTCACATCACGCTTCTGAAAATGACCGAAAAAGGGTAAAGCCTTTTTTAGATGCCCTTTACCCTGAGAAATCTTCTTTTGAAATTTAATTACAACTCAAAAGTCGATTTTTCCGGCAAAATACTCTCAAAAGCATAACGTAATTCACGTGCCGTTTTTTCAAAATTTCGTATATGTTCATTGTCATTGATGCACACAAGTTTGTAACGTTGATGGCGGATAGCTTCCAAAGCCTGCTTTTTCCTGATCAATAAAGGAAACATTTTCGTATCACTGTATGTGTTGTACGGATTGAAATTCCCAGTACAAATTTGCCATGTTCTGAAAAGTTCCTGTGTATAGTCACTTTCACTCCTGAATCTATTCGAAGACATGGCTGTCAGTTCTTTTTCAGCAAATTTCCAAACTTCGTTAAACAATGTTTTGGTGTAGGGTTGGGCATTGTGTGGTGTGCGAAGAGTTAAGAATTTTGAATAGGGAAGTGTAAGATAAGTTAATCGGGCTTTTTTTCCATAAATGGGATTCAGCCATTTGTCTTTATCGCGACTGAAAACTTCCTTCTTGTCGAAATGTTGATTAATTAGTTTTATGTTGTTTTTCAGGCATTTACTCCAAAGTGAAGTGCCCAGATTGGTTCGAAAAGCAGCAATGTCGTTGGGTTTGCCATTTACAAAAAATCGTTCAGGCAATATAGGGCTTGTAATAAAGAAATCGTCGTTAAAGTAAACGAAATTTTCGGCTAATCCGGGAATTTTATGCAGATAAATTTCGATCATACTTGAATTAAAAACAGGTAAAAATTGATTGGGGATATAATCCTTGTGATGAACCAATTGCAGTTTCGGATTATTCTCGTCAAGCCATTCGGGTTTTTGTCCACAAGTAACAAAATGAATTTTTCTTACCCAAGGCGCAAATTTTTCAACCCCTCTGAACCAATATTTCAACAACCCGTAATCTCTGAAGCGAGCCACAGTAAATTCATTTTTCAGATTGTTGATTTTACCGGAGTGTTTTGCAAAATCAGCCTGCCATTGTGGGTCGTTCATATCCACCCATGTTATCACAAAATCAATTTCCATACAGTGTTTTCAGATTATTGATAAAAGGAAAAAGGCATTTCAAAATAGCTTTGAAACGCCTTTCCAATGTTTTGAAAGCCAGATTTACTTTCTGATCCCGAGTTCTTTAATGATAGCACGATAACGCATAATGTCTTTTGCCTTTAGATAATCGAGCAAACGACGGCGTTTCCCAACCAACATTACAAGAGCACGTTCAGTGCTATGATCTTTTTTGTTTGACTTCAAATGTTCCGTCAAATGGTTGATACGGTATGAAAACAATGCAATTTGAGCTTCTGGCGAGCCGGTGTCAGTGTTCGACTTTCCGTATTTTCCAAAGATTTCCTGCTTTTTTTCAGCTGTTAAATACATGATAAAATTGATAATTGGTTTATAAATACAAACTTAGCCTTGTACACCTTCACAAAACTATTTGTTTGATTTTGCGAGTGCAAAGATAGATATTATTTTTTACATTCCAGCAACTTTCCGGGATAATTTTATCTGATTAAAAGGCACTATGCGTATTTGAAGATAAATTTTTTAAGATTTTGTTGCACGAAGCATTTCTCGTTTACCTGGCGGCCCGGATAATCTTTCTACATTAAATCCGGCAGCTTTCATTGCCCTACGGACATCGCCTTTGGCGCAATAAGTGGTAAGTATAGCGCCTGAGTTGGAGTGAAGATAAAGTTCTCTGAAAATATCTTCAGTCCACATTTCGGGTTGTTTATCCGGTGAAAATGCATCGAAATAAATTAAATCGTAGTTTTTTTTGTGATTATAACCGGTAAAATCAGTTTTAATTTTTTCAATAAAAAAGTTTTCTGAAATTTTGAGTGCTTTTCCCCATTCACATAAATGTAATTGATTGAAAATTTGGTCATTTCCCTTGAATTTTGTATAATTTAGTTGCATTACAAGTTCATGGTCGATCGGGAATTTCTCAATTGCAGTATAGAAAATCTTCAGATTTTGGTTTTCATTAGTAAATATGTAGGTGAGGTATGCGTTCAGTCCGGTACCAAACCCAAGTTCGAGTATTGAAATTTCTTTTTTTGTACAACGTTTCAATCCGGCATTGATAAAAACATGTTCTGATTCCTGAATTGCCCCATGAGTTGAATGATATGTTTCGTCGATTCCCTCACGGTATAAAGTGCAGGAACCATCGGCAGTAATTTTTATTTCCGGAATATGGTTTAAAGTTCCCATATATTTTCATAGGTATAATATCCGTCCGGTTTCACAGCATATAATGCTTTGGAGTTTCGCTGGTTTTTTTCAAGCATTTCCAGTTTTTTCATATCATGTTCATCTATTTTTATGAATTTTGATTTGAAATTATCGGCAATACGCGCAGATGTTACTGATTTGGGAATGACTGAAGTCCCTCGTTGAATTCCCCAGGCGAGCATAATTTGAGTTTCAGAACAATTGTATTTTAGTGCCAGTTCTTTCACTAAAGGGTCATGCTGAATCCCGGCTTCTGTTTTAACCAAATGCCTGCTACCAAGTGGTGAATAAGCAGTTACTAAAATGTTGTTGGCATGACAAAATTCGAGTAACTTTTTTTGCTGAAAGTACAAATGCATCTCAACCTGGTTTACTTCGGGGTAAACTCCGGTTTTTATTATGAGTTTATTTATTTTCGGTATATTGAAATTCGATACGCCAATGTGTCGGGAAAGTTCCATTTCGCGAAGTTGAACCATAGCTTCCCATGTTTTTTCTACCGGAATTTCTTCCTGTGATGCCAAATCATCTTTACTAAATGCTTGCTCATGTCCGGGTTTGAAGGCAATTGGCCAATGTATAAGATATAAATCGAGATACTCAAGTTGAAGATCTTTCAGCGATTTTTTAATCGCAGGCAAAACGCGTTCGGGACTATGATCGCTGTTCCATAATTTCGAAGTAATAAAAAGTTCTTTACGTTTAACCAGTCCGTTTGCAAACGCGAATTGCAATGCCTGACCAATTTCTTTCTCGTTGCCATAAATATATGCACAGTCAATATGTCGATATCCACATTTTATTGCATCTATTACAGCATTGTAAACCTCGTTAGGTTTCGATAACCAGGTGCCAAGACCGATTTCAGGCAGAATATCTCCGTTTTTGAATTTAAGTTTATTCATCTTCACTTATTTTTTTGTGGTAGAAGTTTATTTTTTCTTTAATTTTGCTGAAAATACAAAATTATGGATTTTATTTTATCAAACAATTTATCGGGCATTTTGATTGGTTTATCTTCATTTTTAATAATCGGAGTTTTTCACCCTATTGTGATAAAAACAGAATACTATTTTGGAACATCTTGCTGGTGGATTTTTCTCCTGATTGGAATTGCAGCAATAATTGGTTCAGTTTTTATCAATAATGAGATTTATTCTGCGTTATCTGGCGTTTTTGGTTTTTCATCATTATGGACAATTCTCGAACTTTTTCAACAGAAAAAGAGAGTGGAAAAAGGTTGGTTCCCAAAAAATCCCAATAAAAAGTAGTACCAAAATTATATTCTTTGAAGCTTTTTAAAAGCGTTTGCAGATACGGTTCAATTTTTATATTTTTGTTCAATTAAACAATGTAAATATGACAGCATTTAAAAGAATTTTGTTGAAACTGAGTGGCGAATCACTAATGGGCGAGAAGCAATATGGAATTGATGAAAAGCGACTTGGCGAATATGCACAGCAAATTGCTGAAATTTCAGAAATGGGTGTTCAGGTTGGTATTGTTATTGGTGGTGGTAATATCTTCAGAGGATTAAGCGGAACTTCGAAAGGTTTCGACCGTGTTCAAGGAGACCAGATGGGAATGCTCGCAACTGTGATTAATAGCCTTGCACTTAATTCAGCATTACATGCTGCAGGAGTTAAATCGAGAGTATTAACTGCCATTCGCATGGAGCCGATAGGAGAATTTTATTCGAAACAAAAAGCAATACAAAGTCTTGAAAATGGTGAAGTCGTAATTTTATCTGCCGGAACAGGAAATCCGTTTTTTACTACTGATACAGGTTCATCGCTTCGCGCAATAGAAATTGAAGCAGATGTTATGCTGAAAGGCACACGTGTAGATGGAGTTTACACTGCCGATCCGGAAAAAGACCCGACAGCTACAAAATTCGATGAAATCACTTATGATGAAATTTATCATCGCAATTTGAAAGTGATGGATTTAACTGCCACAACCATGTGTAAAGAAAACAATATGCCAATTTATGTTTTCGATATGGATACTCCGGGAAATTTAAAAAAAGTATTGAGCGGAGAGAAAATCGGAACGTTAGTTAAGAATACCCTTTGACTCCGCCAGGCGTATAATTCAAAAGGAAAATAATTATAGCAATTTGTAAATAAACTCTCAAACTCTCAAACTCTGAAATTTTAAACAATAAATACGAAATAAAACTTATGCAAGACGTAAAACCAGTTATCACAGATGCACAGGACAGTATGGAAGCTACCATACTTTTTCTTGACGAAGCTTTGGCTCATATACGAGCAGGTAAAGCAAATGCACGCATACTCGATGGAGTACGGGTAGAATATTACGGGTCGCATGTGCCTATTTCAAATGTGGCTACTATAACTACACCCGATGCAAAAACCATAACTATACAGCCATGGGAAAAAGGTATGATTGGTCCTATCGAAAAAGCAATTCTTAATTCCGATGTGGGTATTACACCCATGAACAATGGTGAAACTATTCGTTTAGGCATTCCTCCTTTGACAGAAGAACGCCGCAGACAACTTGCCAAACAGGTGAAGCACGAAGGTGAAGAAGCAAAAATTTCAATACGTAACGCACGGCGCGAAGCCATAGACACATTTAAAAAAATGGTGAAAAATGGTTTGCCTGAGGACGTTGAAAAAGATTCGGAAGCAGAAGTTCAAAAAATTCATGACAAGTACATTAAAAAAATTGATGATATGCTTGCCGCAAAAGAAAAGGAAATTATGACTGTTTAAAATTATTTTTAATAAAAAAACTCACGTCAGTCATTCCTTATGGAATGACTGACTTTTTATCGGATACTTTCTAATGATTTTAAAGAAAATAAAATTTATATTCATCTTTTTCATCTTTAATGCGTCAATTGGTTTCTGTGCCGATTCTGTAGCTGTACGAAAAAGTTTGTTTATCATACCACACCCTGCTTATCAGCAAGAAACAAGTTGGTCAGGTGGGATTGCCGGTGGCTATTATTTTAAAAGTAACGATATTAAACGCATAAGTTCAATTTCGGGTAGTGCAGATTATACTTTATTGCGTCAATTTATTTTTAATATTACACCAAAAATTTATTTAGCCGATAACAAATGGTATGTATATTCCAATTTGAATTTTCGCAAATATCCCGATTTTTATTATGGAATAGGCAACAAACACACTAATTTAAAGCAACTTTATACTTCGCATGTATTCAGCCTCACACTTCAGCCTCAATTTGCAGTAACATCAAAAATTTATGTTGGTCCAATGATGAGCATTCGTTATGAAAAAAATAATCCGGGTGATGAATTTATAAATATTAAAGATGAAATTTTTTCACGATATGGCTCTGAAGGCTGGATTGAACCTTTTTTCACTACATCATTAGGTGCATTATTTTCCTTCGACAGTCGCGACAATCAATTTTATCCGTATAAAGGTATTTTTGCCAAATCTACTTTTGCATTTTCAAAACATGGACTTGGAAGTACACATACCATTAGTGAATTTACAACAGATGTACGGCAATATCTCCGCATTTATGGCGATCATGTATTTGCATGGCAAATGTATTTCGAAAGCACTTATAGTAAAAACGAAATTCCATTTCAACTTTTACCCACTTTGGGTGGACGAGATATTTTAAGAGGGTTTCGACAGGGAATGTATCGCGATAATTTAATGGCACTTTTCCAGACCGAATATCGATTACCGGTTTATAAACGACTAAAAGCAGCATTCTTCGTTTCGGCAGGCGATGTATTTAATTATAAATCGCCTCTGATTGATAAATTAAAAATTGCTTATGGAGCCGGTTTACGTTACCGTTTGAACGATGCCCGTGTACACTTACGACTGGATGTAGCTAAAAATAATTATGGCGAGAAACTACAATTTTATATTACGGCTACTGAAGCGTTTTAAATATTTCCAATCAATTTTACCTGATTTTTTATATTCATGATTACATTTACAGTTCAAACTATATATTAGTCGCCAATTAGAAATAAACCTTACAAAAAAAGATGAAAGGACTCGTAATAAAAAACACTGGAAGCTGGTATCAGGTAAAAAACATGGATAATGATTTAATCACTGAATGTAAAATAAAAGGAAATTTACGTTTGAAGGATATTAAAAGCACAAATCCTGTTGCAGTGGGCGATATAGTAAATTTCAGTATTACAACTGATGGAACCGGATTAATCTCAGAAATTGAAGACCGAAGGAATTATGTAGTTCGTAAATCATCAAATCTTTCAAAACAATCGCATATACTTGCAGCAAATATTGATTTGTCGGCGCTTGTGGTTACTGTAAATTATCCACCAACTTCAACTGTTTTTATCGACCGATTTTTAGCTTCATGCGAAGCTTACCGGGTTCCTGCGTGTATTATTTTTAATAAAAATGATTTATATTCTACTCATGAAACTGAATATCTGGATGCACTTTTATTTTTGTACGAAAACATTGGTTATCCTGTATTCAAAGTATCAGCAGTAACAAGGGAAAATATCCCTAAACTAGCTGAATTTCTGAAAAATAAAACGACCCTTTTTTCAGGTAATTCGGGCGCAGGTAAATCAACAATTATCAACGAACTTATACCTGGAATACAGTTGCGAACGGGTCATATTTCGGATTATCACAACAGAGGAATGCATACAACTACATTTTCTGAAATGTTTGATATGCCATCGGGTGGTTATGTAATTGACACACCGGGTATTAAAGGCTTTGGAACTTACGATATGACAAAATATGAAGTGAGCCATTATTTTAAAGAGATATTTTATTTCTCGAAAAATTGTCGTTATTCTAACTGTACACATGTACATGAACCCGATTGTGCTGTCAGAAAAGCTTTAGAAGAAAATTTTATCAGTCAGTCGCGTTTTCAGAGTTATTTGAGTATGCTCGATGATTTAAACGAAGGTAAATATCGTACACAAAGCTATTGAATTGTTACATAATTTTATAGTTCTGAAATTCAAACAGAAAAAATTACAATAATCAATAGAAATTGTATAAATTCTCATTATTAGAAATATTTTCTTTCAAATTGTACAATTTTCAGGTAATAAAATTAAAAAAAATAATATATTTGCAGTATTAATAAAAAAGTAAATAAATATTTTTTACCATGGCACATCACAACATTGACCGTTTAGACAAAAAAATTCTTCAGTTAATATCTCAAGATGCCAGAATACCTTTTCTGGAAGTAGCACGTGAATGTAATGTTTCGGGAGCAGCAATTCATCAACGTATCCAAAAACTGAAAAATACCGGAATAATCAAAGGTTCTGAGTTTGTTATTGATAACTACAGGGTTGGGTATCAAACCTGTGCATTTGTGGGTATAACAGTACGCGATGTTAAAATGATGGCAAATGTAGTTGAGGATTTGAAAAAAATACCTGAAATTGTTGAATGTCACTACGCCACCGGTAAATATGCCATGTTTGTAAAAATATTTGCTCGCGATAACAAGCATTTGTTACATATTATTGTTGACCGCATGGTTGGAATAGAAGGAATTGCACATACCGAAACATTCCAAATATCCCTTGATGAAGTGTTCAGAAGACAACTTTCGGTTTTCGAAGTTGATTCAGAAGCAGAAGATATCGAAAATGAAGAAGAATAAAAAAATCTCTACTACTCCCACCCGATTTCTTAAAGTGTGGGAGTATAAACGGTCATTTTTAAACGGCTATTTAATCAACAACCAAAAAACGTGAAAAGGTAAAACAGTATAGTAATAACCATATTTAATCATAGTAGCAAAGCACACACTTAGTTTATATAGACTAAATTGCAAACTTCTATTTAATACTATATTCTCCAAGCAAAAATTAAACAATAACTAATTGAAAATATTGGTTCTTAACAAAATTGTTTTGTAATCAGGCAGTTACAACTGCAAACCAAGGATTATAGCTTTGTAATTGCTTTAAATATTTAAAAATGATAAGCTACACCCAAGAAAAGACCATCCTGACTAAGTTTTCCCGTTTCGGTTTTTAAAAGATTTGACAATCCGTATTGATAGCTCACAAACACATCAAAATGCTGAAATGTGCTTACTTTTCCTATTATACTGACTCCAGTCTCAAAACGTTTCAAATTATTATATGTGGCTTTTGTAACATTACCATCTTCATCAGTAATTTTTCCGCTCAATAAATAATTTCCATATATTCCTACACCTAAACCTGCAGTAAAATTTAAATCAAGTACGCCATATTCATCCTTTGTAATAAAATTATAAAACACATTTAATGGAAGAGACAAAACGTTCGATACGTTGTACTGGTCGAATTCAATGCCATAAAATTCATCGTAAGCTCCATAAGTAAAACCTGTTTTAAAGGTACTCAACCCCGATTGTAAAGTAATTTTATCAGTGTAGTTTCTCGCTGCCTGAAAACCAATGGCAAAATTCATTCCTCCCTTATCTACCGGTAATGATCTGATGTTACTTATACTGGTGCGTACAAACGGAAAATTCACTCCACCAATTACTCCATAACGAATCTGAGAAATTGACGTTTGAGTAAAAAACAGTAACAGCATTATAAAATATTTATACATAAAATTTAACTAATTTAATATGACAGTTGAAAAAACATAATTTGGTAGACAAATGTTCAAAAAAAATGCAAAAAAGCCGATAAAAAATTTATCAGCTTTTTTGATTTCGAAAAAAAAAATTTTAATTTAGTTTCTTATCTAAATTTGCTTTAATGGCAGCTAAAAAATCCTGCGTATTCAAATAATCGGTGCGTGAGATATTATCACCATGAACAAGCATTGCTAAATCTTTGGTCATTTGTCCTGCTTCAACTGTTTCTACGCAGACTTGTTCCAATTTATGACAGAAATCAATCAATGCCTGATTGTTATCTAATTTCCCACGATGTGCCAAACCTCTTGTCCAAGCAAAAATCGAAGCAATCGGGTTTGTCGAAGTTTCCTTACCCTGCTGATGCTGACGATAATGCCTTGTTACGGTACCATGAGCAGCTTCGGCTTCAACTGTTTTTCCATCCGGAGTTACTAATACCGATGACATCAGTCCAAGCGACCCAAATCCTTGTGCAACCGTGTCAGATTGTACATCGCCATCATAATTTTTACATGCCCATACAAAGCCACCGTTCCATTTCAATACAGCAGCCACCATATCATCAATAAGGCGGTGTTCATAAATGATACCGGCTTCTTTGAATTTATCTTTGAATTCATTTTCGTATACTTCCTGAAATATATCTTTGAATCGTCCGTCGTATGCTTTTAAAATCGTATTTTTTGTTGACATATATAAAGGCCATTTCTTTTCAAGAGCCACCTGAAATGATGAACGTGCAAACCCATAGATAGATTCATCGGTATTGTACATGCTCAGGGCAACACCATCGCCTTTAAAATCATACACTTCCCATTCCTGCGTTTCGCCGGCTTCGTTTGTAAAGGTCATTTTGAGCTTTCCTTTCCCCTTGATTACTACATCGGTTGCCCTATATTGGTCGCCAAAAGCATGACGGCCTATTATAATAGGTTGTGTCCAACCTGGAACCAAGCGAGGAACGTTTGAACAAATAATCGGTTCGCGAAAAACAGTACCTCCAATAATGTTTCGAAGTGTTCCGTTGGGTGATTTCCACATTTTTTTCAGACCAAATTCTTTTACACGGGCTTCATCGGGAGTAATCGTAGCACATTTAATACCAACATTATACTTTTTAATAGCATTTGCGGCTTCTACAGTTACCTCATCATTAGTGGCATCACGATTTTCAATGCCTAAATCATAGTATTTTATATCTAAATCGAGGTATGGAAGTATTAATTGTTCTTTAATAAACGACCAGATTATACGAGTCATTTCATCGCCGTCGAGTTCTACTACCGGATTCTGTACTTTTATTTTGTTCATTGCAAATTTGTTTAAAAAATTACAGCGAACAACATTTAAATTGTTGTCCGCTGCTTATTATTAAATTATCGTTGTGCCATTGGTATAAATGATTGCTTTTCGCGAACATTTTTGTATGCAGGACGAATGATACGTTTGCTTGAGAAGTTCAATTCTTCAATGCGGTGAGCAGTCCATCCAACAATACGAGCCATAGCAAAAAGCGGAGTGAAAACTTCTTTCGGAAGACCAATTGCATCGTAAACAAAGCCTGAATAATAGTCGACATTAATACAGGTTTGTTTAGCGCCATCCCCTTTATATTTCATAAATACTTTTATTGCACGGTCTTCAATCAGTTCCATAAATGCGAATTCTTTTTCACGACCTTTTTCTTTAGCAAGTTCGCGAGCCATTTCTTTAAGAAGTCCTGCTCGGGGATCGCTTATGGTATAAACTGCATGTCCTATTCCATAAATAAGGCCGGTACGATCAAAAGCTTCCTTGTTCAGAATTTTTATTAAATAATCATCAACTTCTT
>CAYNGF010000087.1:0-15943 GCA_964396515.1 uncultured Paludibacter sp. | reverse complement strand
CATAATTAAAAATAAATATCGACAAAGCTCAATGTTTGTCGGTCAGTAGTGATTTGAAATATTTAATAAACAGATTATTACATCATATTTCACTTCACATAACTTTATGAAAATTCGTTTCTGAAACTAAAAAAGCAACCCTTTTCAGCGTTGCTTTTTTAAAATCTCAAACATATTTTGTTATCAAACTAATTTCTCAATCTGACTCAGATTTTTTGCAATATCTTCCTCTGAAAGCGAGTAATTAATTAAATCGCCGGCTAAATATTGATCATATGCACTCATATCTACCAATCCATGACCTGAAAGATTAAAAAGAATTGTTTTTTGTGTTCCTTCTTCTTTTGCTTTCATGGCTTCGTTAATGGCTGCAGCGATTGCATGAGCTGATTCAGGTGCCGGCACAATGCCTTCGGTTTGAGCGAAAAGCACACCGGCATTAAATGAATCTAATTGTTCGATATCAACTGCTTCGATTAACCCATCTTTTAAAAGCTGACTTACAAGCGTACCTGCACCATGATAACGCAATCCGCCAGCATGGATGTGTGCCGGAGCAAAATTATGCCCCAAAGTAAACATTGGAATCAGTGGAGTATAGCCTGCTTCATCACCAAAATCGTACTGAAATACACCTCTTGTGAGTTTTGGACACGATGAAGGTTCCGCTGAAACGAAACGTGTTTTTTTACCTTCATTAATATTATGACGCAAAAACGGGAATGAAATTCCGGAAAAATTGGAACCACCCCCAAAACAACCAATTACTACATCGGGATATTCACCTGCCATTGCCATTTGTTTTTCGGCTTCGAGGCCAATGATAGTTTGATGCAGCGATACATGATTGAGTACACTACCCAACGTATATCTACAATTGGGTGTGCTCATGGCAAGTTCGATAGCTTCAGAAATAGCAGTACCAAGACTACCTTGATAATTTGGATGTTCGGTGATAATTTTTCGTCCGGCTTTAGTTGACATACTGGGTGAAGGAATTACCTGTGCTCCCCAAGTTTGCATTAATGAACGACGATAAGGCTTTTGCTCGTAACTTACCTTAACCATATAAACTGCCAATTCAAGCCCGAAAGATTTGGTGGCAAATGCAAGGGCTGTTCCCCATTGTCCTGCTCCGGTTTCGGTAGTAATATTTGTTATACCCTGTATTTTATTATAATAAGCCTGCGGAAGTGCCGAATTAAGTTTATGTGAACCAACTGGACTTACGCTTTCATTTTTAAAATAAATGTGTGCAGGAGTATCAAGCGCTTTTTCGAGATTAAATGCACGTACTAAAGGCGATGGACGATAAATTTTGTAACGATCCCGTACTTCTTCGGGAATTTCAATCCAAACATCGGTCTGATTCATTTCCTGACGGCAAAGTTCTTCAGCAAAAATCGGGAACAAATCCTCAGCTTTCATTGGTTGTTTGGTTCCCGGATGAATCATTGGAAGTGGTTTATTAGGCATTTCAGCCTGGATGTTGTACCAGTGGGTAGGTAATTCACTCTCCGGTAAAAGAAATTTTTTCTGTTTATCCATGATTAGAAATTTTAAATATTTTATTAGTAGTAATGATTTTTATTCTCTAAAAATAAAAAAGGCCTGTGTTTATTTAACAACAGGCTGTTATAGAATAACTTAAAAAATTGTAAGGTAGCAACCTGTCCTAATCAACTAAGAATACTGCCAGCGCCACCAACCAAAATTTTGTATGTTTAAAGACATCATTTTTAAATTAATTTGATGCAAAGTTAGCAATTTATCCAACAAATCAAAATATAAATAGTAAAAATATTTACAGGATGAAAGGAAACACTTTGTTACCAAATATTTGAATTTAAATAACCTATCTAAACAATTAAATAAATTATTGTACTTTTGCAGTAAACAAAATTGATAAATTAAATTTGAAGAATGATACAATCGATGACGGGCTTTGGGAAAGCCTTTTGTGAATACGGAAACAAGAAAATTGTTATTGAAATTAAATCGCTTAACAGCAAACAATGCGATATATCAACAAGAATTTCAGCTACTTACCGCGAGAAAGAAATTGAAATACGAAATGAAATTTCACAACAACTTGAACGTGGAAAAATTGATTTTCTGCTATACATTGACAACAACAGTAAAGATGTTTCAACACAAATTAATCAATCGGTGGTTGCTTCGTATTACAATCAGATAAATCAAATTTCGAACGTACTCGGAATTCCTGTTCCTGAAAACTGGTTTGAAGTTTTGCTACGAATGCCTGATACGCTTAAATCTGACACTACCGAACTTGAAGATGATGAATGGAATGAAATTTTAAAAGGAATTGCTGCAGCTATTAGTGAACTAAAAAATTTTAGAATTCAGGAAGGAAAATCGTTAGAAAAAGTTTTCATAGATAAAATTTCAAAAATTAGCAGTTTACTTGATCAAATTGCTCCGTATGAAAACGAAAGAGTTGAAAAAATTAAAACAAGACTGGAAGAGAATCTTCAAAATTTATCAGACAAAATTGACATCGACACAAATCGGCTTGAACAGGAATTGATTTACTACATTGAAAAACTCGATATTAATGAAGAAAAAATAAGACTGCGTACACACCTCGATTATTTTATCGAAACCATGCAACACGAAAAATCGCCGGGCAAAAAACTTGGTTTCATTGCACAGGAAATAGGAAGAGAAATTAACACACTTGGTTCAAAATCGAATCATAGCGAAATGCAAAAAATTGTAGTGCTGATGAAAGATGAACTGGAGCAAATTAAAGAACAAATTTTAAATGTATTATAAATTATGTCGGGAAAACTGATTATACTCTCCGCACCTTCCGGTTCGGGTAAAAGTACCATTATAAGATACTTACTTACAAAAATACCCAATCTTGAGTTTTCAATTTCGGCTACAAGTCGTGCTCCTCGCGGAAAAGAAAGAAACGGTGTTGAGTATTATTTTATGTCGGCAGAAGAATTCAGAGAACATATCAGAAATAATGATTTGATAGAATACGAAGAAGTTTACCCCGGTTGTTTTTACGGCACATTACATTCAGAAATTGACCGCATTTCTGCTAAAGGCCATCACATAATTTTTGATGTTGATGTGCTTGGTGGATTGAATATTAAAAAAAAGTTTGGTAAGCGTGCTTTGGCGCTATTTATTGCTCCTCCTGATATAGAAACTTTGCACGAACGTTTAATACGTAGAGGTACTGAATCGCCCGAAATGATAGCCGAAAGAATAAAAAAGGCAGATTATGAACTAAAATATGCTACATTATTCGATAAAATAATTGTAAACGATGTACTTGAAAAAGCGCGCGCCGAAGCGCTGAATGAAATAAATAAGTTTTTGTCTGAGCAAGAATAAGCTTAAAGCTCGAGTATTGAAACTTTTACATCTTTAAGATCGGGTATTTCGTGTGTCGCCCACAAAACTATAGGTTTGTATCTTTTGATGTATTCACTTAAGAGTTTTATAACTTTATTTTTCATACCTTCATCAAGTCCGTTTAAGGGTTCATCAAGTAAAAGCACGTCAGGAAAAGCCAACAATGCTCTTAAAAGATTTATACGTTGCAATTGCCCTCCGCTAAGTTCGTTATGCATTTTTTGTAAATGATCCGTCATTTGAGTTTCCGTTACATAATAATTAAAAAATTCATTTGTTTTTTCTTTGTCTGAATTTTTTGAGAGTGTATATTGAATATTTTGGGATGCATTTAACCACGGAATAAGCCGTACATCCTGAAAAGAATAACCATAGCTATGCGTATTTTTCCGTTCAATTTTTCCTTTTGCAGGATTATGAAGTGTTGAAACTACCCTCAGTAATGTAGTTTTTCCACGCCCTGAGGGTGCTTTAATTAAATAAACTTTTCCGGATAAAAAATCATAATTGAAATTGTCAAAAATTTTCTGATCACCAAACTGTACACAAATATCCTTTAGTTCAATAAATTTATCATCCGTAACTTGATGAAAACCATGGGTATGTTTCTTATAATGAGGTTCGATAAAAAATTTTGCAAAGTTTAGTTTAAAAAATAGCTTAAATGCTATATCAAAGAAATAGCTTATTGCAATAGCAATGACAGTCCACGCTATTACCTCAGAAATGTTGATAAAAGCCTGAGCAGCTTTCATACTAGTCCCAATTCCACGCAACGGCTGTGAGAGTACCTCCCCTATAATTACTGCTCTCCAACCAAAGCCCATAGCAGAACTTATACCGCCAAAAATTACAGGTTTAGCTGTTGGTAAATATAAAGTTAAAAAGCGGGTAATTGGAGTTTTCCCGAACACCCTTGCCATCTCTGTAAGTTTTTTATCGGTAAGTTCAAACCCATTAACCATGCTTTGAAAAATTACAGGGAACATAGTAATAATAGCAATGAAAACCGGAAGAAATTCTGGTGAAAACCAGATTAATGCTATCAGTACCAACGAAATGACAGGTATCGACCTGAAAAATACTATAATTGGATGAAGAAAAGATTTAATAAACGGTGAAAAAACTGCAGAAATACTCAAGCCTAAAGCAAATATTGCAGCAATAGTAAAACCTGCCAATCCACGCAATACTGTAATTACTGTTGCTACATAAAAATCCGATTTTGTAAACAGTGTAAAAATTTGTTTAAGGAGGTCAACCACTCCAGGAAAGATATGAGGGAAACCAATGGCAAGCGAAATAAATTCCCAAGCGGTAAGCATTACAATAATTGCTGTGAGAAGGGGAATATATTTTTTCAGGCTTTTCATTTTTAATTCATTTTGTAAATAAAATCTTTGTCGGGAAATTTACCACCAATACTACGCTTATCATATTCTAAAAAAATATCGAGATAATGTAATAACTCATGTTCCACCGCAAAAGCTGCTATATAACGTATATTGCAAAGCGGTAAAGAGATACGCGCGGTCTCTACATTTGGAAGAATTTCCAATTTTACCGCAAGTTGTGCTGCTTCTTCAGGAAAATTACTAATATAATTACAACTTGTTCGATATTCATCCGCAATTTTGCAGGTAGTATCAGGAAATTTTTCGGAGAATTTACTGTTTACCAAAAATGCTGTCTGCACAAAAATATCGCGTTCGGCATTATCTACAAAATCGACACAACTGATATCACTAACAATTTTAATGGCAGAATCTCTTGCAAGAAGAATGCTTACGGCGGGTTCTGATAATACAGCAGTTTTAACTTTGCGTTGTAAAAGTGCCTGAGCCACATCCGCATTTGCAGTAAAACTATAGTTTATTCGGACATTTTTAATATTTTTTTGTTCAAGAAGATTTCTGAATAATATATCGGGTGTAACACCCTGTCCGAATACTGCAGTTTCGTTATTCTCGAGTTTGTCAAGCGCATTAATAGTGGTATCGTTTGTGAGTAAATATAGTGTTCCCCACACGGGACAGGCTATCATTTTATAATTTAAGCCTTTATTGTATAAATTTACAGCCATTACTGTTGGAAGTATTGCAAAATCAATTTCACCACGCAACATAAGAGACTGAATTTGTTGTGGTTCATTTTTAATAAAAAATTCAACTCTGCGTCCGTTAATTACACTTGTATTGTTCATCATTTTCATAAAACTGATTTCAGAAGGACCTTTCAATACTCCAATTCTGATAGTATCATGTTGAGAATTATTACATGACATGATAAAAAAACATAAACTGAACAATAAAGTTAGACGGCTTAGAAAGTTGAAACTTTTCATAAATGAATAAAAAGATTATATATGATGAGATTAGAGATCTTTAAAAATCAATTGTATTAATATTTCTTTAAAATGATAACCGAAATTTCAGGACGAACACCAATTTGCATAGGTAATCCAATAAATCCCAGTCCGCGATTAACATACAAATACTGACCGTTTTCGTTATATAAACCTGCATATCGTGGAAAAACAAGTGAAGCAGGTGAAAATAATTTATTACCAATTTTAACACCCAATTGCGCTGCATGTGTATGTCCTGCTAAAGTAAGAAAAATTTCTTTAAAATCTCTCACTTCTTCATCCCAATGTGTTGGATCGTGTGAAATTAATATTACAGGAGTTTTTTCATTCGTCCCGGTTAATGCTTTTTTCAAATCGCCATAGCGTGAGCTTAGATATCTTCCTGTGTTTTCAACTCCTGCAAGCACAATGCTATCATTGTTAATTTTAAGTATCTGATGTTTATTATCAAGCAAAGTAAATCCAAGTGCAGCAAACGATGCCTTAATTTTTTGAAGATTTTGTGCTTTATCTTCAGGAGTTTTCCAGTCAGAATAATCACCATAATCATGATTTCCCATTACGCCGAATTTGCCGTATTTTGATTTAATTTTATTAAATATATTTTCCCAACCTAAGGTTTCATCGGCAAAGTTATTTACCAAGTCGCCCGAAAACACTACAATATCAGGATTTTGCTCGTTTATTAGTTCAACCACTCTGCGGTATTTTTTTCTCTTGTTATTATAGCTTCCCAAGTGTAAATCCGAAATCTGAACGATTCGAAAATTATTAAAAGCATCAGGTAAATTTCTATACTTAACATCAGTATGAGTAATTTCCACATTTCGCGGAGTTACAAAAGCTCCCAAAAGCATCACAGTAACAATGGTAGATGATGTAAGAATACGCACAAGTGGAAAATAACGTGATGATCGTTTATAAATTTTGACATAGATTTTATTCAAAAAATAGAAAATTACATGAATTATTTTGGGAATATAAATTAACAGAAAAAAGAAATAGAGCCACATAATAAGCATAACAACCCTGAAATTTTGTAAATGCTCGATACGGAATTTGATATATAAAAAAAGCGCAGTGAATATCAGTGCAGGTATTAAATGAAGAATAATATAAACAGGCTTAACTTTATTATTTTTAAGTTTCAGGTAAAAAAAAATATCAGGTATGGCAATCATTACCAGAAACAAAATTAAAACTGATGTGTAAAGTCGCATAAATTAGCAGAATGTAATAATTTGATAGACAAAGATAGTTTTTTCGTTCGGGTTTTTTAAGGATTTGTATTAATTTGTTCAGAATTATTATTATATTTGCGTGCCCGAACACGAAACCAATCTTGTCCGACAATCAATGAATTCAGAAACCATTTTTTTACTTATCCTCATATTTCTTACAGTCGATTTCATTCTCGAAAGGTTACTGTCGCTACTGAACATTAAGCACTCGAAACTTCCGCTACCTAAACTTGTTTCGGACATTTATGATGATGAAAAATACCGTAAACAACAGGAGTATTTTCGTGTAAACTCAACGTTTGGTATGATATCTTCAACGTTCAGTTTTATTTTGATAATGTTAATGTTATTTTTGGGGGGATTTGGTTGGTTGGATGGAATTGTATCAAACTTAAGTAATAATGAAATAATACGCTCATTAATATTTTTTGGTATTTTGTTTTTTATCAACGATTTATTAAATATACCATTTGAGTGGTATGACACTTTTGTGATTGAAGAACGCTTTGGATTTAATAAAACTACAAAAAAAACTTTTATTTTAGACAAATTGAAAGGCTATTTACTTACAATCATAATCGGTGGATTACTTTTATCTGCAATTATTTACATTTACAAACAAACACCTGAAAATTTTTGGCTTATTGCCTGGGCTGTAGTAACAGTTTTCAGCCTTTTTATGGGAATGTTTTATTCAGAACTAATTGTACCTCTTTTCAATAAACAAATTCCATTACCTGAAGGTGAGTTACGTAATGAAATTGAAAACTTTGCGAAAAAGTCCGGTTTTAAATTGAAAAATATATATCAAATTGATGGATCTAAACGTTCGACGAAAGCAAATGCATATTTTAGTGGTTTAGGACCAAAAAAAAGAATAGTATTGTACGATACACTTATGGACAAATTAAGCACACAAGAGATAGTAGCTGTGCTGGCACATGAAGTTGGGCATTACAAACATAAACATACATTGAAAAGTATGCTGATTTCACTACCGGCAACATTATTCATGTTCTATTTGCTGGGATTATTTCTTGACAGTGATGCACTTGCACAGTCACTGGGCGGACAAACTGCAAACTTTCATTTGAACATGATAGTATTTGGCATACTTTACGCTCCTGTTTCATTAATTGTTGATTTAGCCGGAAATATTCTTTCTCGAAAATTTGAATATCAGGCAGATAATTTTGCGAATAACCATGGTTTTGGAAATGAATTAATTTCAGGATTAAAAAAACTATCAGCTACATCGCTCAGTAACTTGATGCCACATCCATTACACGTTTTTATACATTATTCGCATCCGACATTATATCAGAGAATTAAAAAATTACTCCTAACTTATAAAAGGTAACAAAGGTAAGTAAATGATTTTTCTTTGATTAATAAAACAAATTATTAAAATTTCTCCCTTAGGGATCAGATTTTATGCTCTTAGGTATAATGGGTGCAATGCCCGAAGAAATAAATAAAATAATTTCTGCAATCGAAGATAAAGAGATCATCGAAGAAGGTAGTCGTATTTACTACAAAGGAAAATTATTCGAACAAGATGTTGTAGCTGTTTTTTCACGTTGGGGAAAAGTAGCTGCAGCAACTACCGCTACAAATCTGATTTTACGTTTCAAAGTTGACCGGATAGTTTTCACTGGAGTAGCCGGTGCAATAACTCCCGAATTGAATGTCGGAGATATTGTTATAGGTCAACATTTATTTCAACATGATATGGATGCTCGTCCGTTGATGCGGAGGTTTGAAATTCCACTGACCGGAAAAACCTCGTATGAAATTCCTTTACAAAATGTGGAATTAATGTCGAAAGCAGTACATAATTTTCTGAAAACAAATAAAGAATTCCGAAAAATACTTGCTGATCAGGGAATTGAATACCCAAAACAAATGATTGGTGATATTGCAAGTGGTGATTTATTTATTTCGAGTACCGAAATGAAAAATGCACTTATCAGAAATTTACCATCAGTTGTGTGCGCCGAAATGGAAGGAGCGGCTGTAGCTCAGGTCTGCGACGACTACGAAGTTCCACTTACTGTAGTAAGAATTATTTCGGATTCAGCGGACGAAAACGCTCACAAATCAGCAATAGGATTTGTAAATCAACATGCGGGCGATTATTCGCTGGCTATTTTGAAAGAATACATTAAGTTGATGAAATAATATGCCAATCCCACTTTGCGAGATGTTAGCTTGGATACTATATGCCAATGTGTCAATGCTAAAATTATAAGTCAAACAAGATGTTATGCTAAGTAATCTAATAATTAATTAAATATCAAGTTTATTATTTCAGAAATGTAATCCCTAATTATATTATCAACTTGAAGAATTTCAATATTTTACAAACTGATAAACTTTACAAACTGTTAAACAATGAATTTGATAAACTTTATGAACTTTAATAATCTAAATGTAAATAACCAAAAAATCAAAATTAAATTATGCTGAACATTTTTTATTTAGTACCAATTGCATCAATCATTGCGCTGGGTTTTGCGTTTTATTTCTTCAAACAAATGATGAAGGAAAGCGAAGGAACAGATACAATGAAAAAAATTGCTTTGCACGTTCGTAAAGGTGCAATGGCTTATTTAAAACAACAGTACAAAGTAGTGAGTATTGTATTTGTTGTTCTTGCTTTAATTTTTACAGTTATGGCATACTTTGACCTCCAAAATGGATGGGTGCCATTTGCTTTTCTAACGGGTGGTTTCTTCTCCGGATTGGCTGGTTTTTTTGGAATGAAAACTGCCACTTACGCTTCGGCGCGCACAGCAAATGCTGCAAAAAATTCATTGAATAACGGGCTAAAAGTAGCTTTTCGTTCAGGAGCAGTAATGGGCTTAACTGTTGTTGGTCTGGCATTGCTCGACATTTCGGTATGGTATCTAATTCTGAATTATTTTGTAGATGAACCCGATGCCTCACATAAACTAATTTTCATTACCACAACTATGCTTACATTTGGTATGGGAGCATCTACACAAGCATTGTTTGCCCGTGTTGGTGGAGGTATTTACACCAAGGCTGCCGACGTAGGCGCTGATTTGGTGGGGAAAGTTGAAGCAGGAATTCCTGAAGATGATCCACGCAATCCCGCAACTATTGCTGACAATGTGGGCGATAATGTAGGTGACGTTGCCGGTATGGGCGCTGACCTATACGAATCGTATGCAGGTTCAATTCTTGCAACAGCAGCTCTTGGAGCTTCGGCTTTTGCACTGAAACCGGAAGTTCAGTTGAAAGCTGTTTTTGCACCAATGATAATTGCCGCTGTGGGAGTTGTTCTTTCAATAATTGGTATTTTCCTTGTGAAAACAAAAGAAGGAGCAAAAATGAAACAACTACTTTCTGCTCTTGGTCGTGGTGTAAACATTAGTTCACTGCTGATAGCAATTCTAACATTTGTAATTCTTTATGCACTTCAAATAGAAAACTGGGTTGGAATTTCATTTTCAGTAATTGTAGGTTTGATAGCAGGAATAATCATTGGTCAATCTACTGAATATTACACTTCACACTCCTACAAACCTACTCAGAAAGTAGCTGAAAGTGCTCAAACAGGACCGGCAACCGTTATTATTTCAGGACTTGGTTTAGGAATGATCTCAACTGCAATTCCGGTAATCACAATTGGTTTAGCCATTATTTTAGCTTATCTTTCGGCTATCCAGTTTGATGTTGCAAATTTTCTTTCAGCAGGTAATTTAAGCCTCGGACTTTACGGAATTGGTATTGCAGCCGTTGGTATGCTTTCTACTTTAGGTATAACATTAGCAACTGATGCATATGGACCTATAGCCGATAATGCCGGAGGAAACGCCGAAATGAGTGGTTTAGGAAAAGAAGTTCGTCAGCGTACAGATGCATTGGATGCACTCGGTAACACAACAGCTGCAACCGGTAAAGGGTTTGCCATTGGTTCTGCTGCACTTACTGCGTTAGCTTTGCTTGCTTCGTATGTAGAAGAAATTAAGATTGCACTATTACGTGTTGGAGATTCAGTTCTTGAAATGGCAAATGGCGATCAAGTTCAGGTTGCAACAGCTTCATTTCAAGACTTTATGAATTACTACAATGTATCGTTGATGAATCCGCTTGTTTTAGTTGGAGTATTTATCGGAGCCATGATGGCTTTCCTTTTCTGCGGTTTAACCATGAATGCCGTTGGACGTGCTGCACAAAGTATGGTGGAAGAAGTTCGACGTCAGTTCCGCGAAATCGCAGGTATAATGGAAGGAAAAGCCGAGCCGGATTATGCTCGCTGTGTAGCTATTTCTACCAAAGGCGCTCAGAAGGAAATGTTGTTCCCTTCACTTCTTGCTATTGCAGTTCCTATTATCGTAGGTGTGATATTCGGTGTTGCCGGTGTTCTTGGTTTGTTAATCGGAGGACTAGGTGCCGGTTTTGTATTAGCTGTATTCATGGCGAATGCCGGTGGAGCTTGGGACAATGCTAAAAAGTTTATTGAAGAAGGTAATTTTGGTGGAAAAGGTTCACAAAATCATAAAGCAACTGTTGTAGGCGATACAGTTGGCGATCCGTTTAAAGACACTTCAGGTCCCTCATTGAACATTCTTATCAAACTTATGAGTATGGTTTCGATAGTAATGGCAGGACTAACAGTTTCAATGAGTATTTTCTAAAAAATTGTTTTTCCAAAATAAATAAAATAATTAGACCTAACAGGATTTTTAATACTTGTTAGGTCTTAATTTTTTAACAACCGGGGTTTTGATTGTATTATGAGATTAATTTTAACGCCACCCTTTTCCGAATAGTATCGACTTCAATAACTTTTACCTTAACATGCTGGTGAATTGAAACCACTTCAGCAGGATTAGAAATGTAGCGTTCAGCCATTTGCGATACATGAATCAAGCCATTTTCCTTGATACCAATGTCTACAAATGCACCGAAATTCGTAATATTTGTAATAATTCCCGGCAATTCCATACCTATTTTCACATCTTCTATTTTACGAATATTTGCATCGAATTCAAAAATCTTGATACCTTTACGAGGGTCAAGACCGGGCTTTTCAAGTTCTTGTACAATATCATTTAAAGTAGGTAATCCTATTTTGTTTGTAACATATTTATTTAAATCAATTTGCTGAATCAATGGCTTATTTCTGATCAATTCTTTTACTTCGACATTTAAATCTTTAGCCATTTTCTCGACAATATCATAACTTTCAGGATGCACTGCAGAGTTATCCAAAGGATTTTCGGCATCCGGAATTCTTAAAAAACCGGCACATTGCTCAAAAGTTTTCGCACCCATTTTCGGAACTTTCAATAACTGTTTACGATTTCTGAATGCTCCGTTTTCAGCCCGATAACTAACTATATTTTGAGCAAGTTGAGGTCCTAGACCCGAAATATACATTAGCAAATGTTTACTTGCGGTATTCAGGTTCACTCCTACCCTATTCACAGCACTTTCCACGGTTTGGTCGAGTGATTTTTTTAATTCTGTCTGATCAACATCATGTTGATATTGGCCCACACCAATCGATTTAGGATCGATTTTTACCAGTTCGGCAAGCGGGTCCATTAATCTACGACCAATTGATACAGCACCACGTACGGTGACATCGTAATCAGGAAATTCTTCACGGGCAATTTTTGAAACAGAATATATCGAAGCGCCATTTTCACTCACCACAAAAACCTTTACTTCACGATCGTATCGAATGTTTTGAATAAAATGTTCGGTTTCGCGGCTAGCAGTTCCATTCCCAATAGCTATTGCCTGGATATTATAAGCTTCCACCATTTTTTGTATCTTGCGTGTTGCCTGTGCATGTTCATTTTGCGGTGGATGCGGATAAATAGTTTCATTGTGGAGAAGATTTCCCTGCGCATCGAGGCAAACCACTTTACAACCGGTTCGATAACCGGGATCAATACCAAGTGTTCTTTTTTGACCCAATGGCGGAGCTAAAAGTAATTGTTTTAAATTTTCTGCAAATACCCGAATTGCTTCGGTATCGGCTTTGGTTTTACTTTCGGCCGCAAATTCTGTTTCGATGGAAGGTTTTAGCAATCGTTTGTAGGCATCCAATGTTGCTTCTTTTACCAATTCACCGGAAGCATTTTTTGATTTTACAAAAATACGTTCTAAACGTTCGATACAATGTTCATCATCAGGACTTATACTGACACGCAACAATCCTTCTGCCTCTCCGCGGCGCATTGCAAGTAATCGATGCGATGAACAGCGACTAAGTTTTTCTGACATATCAAAATAATCGCGATACTTTTGAGCCTCTTCTTCTTTACCTTTTATAAGTTTTGATGTAATTACAGCCTCATAACTAAATATGCGACGTACAGCATTTCGGGCTGTTTCACTTTCATTAATCCATTCTGCAATAATATCGGAAGCTCCTTTGAGGGCATCTTCCACATTCTCAACTTTATCCTTTACAAACGGTTGTGCCATTCGAATAATGTCAGCGGAATTTTGCGCCATAATCATTTTTGCAAGTGGTTCAAGTCCTTTTTCACGGGCAATTTCAGCACGCGTCCGACGCTTTGGCTTATAGGGCAAATAAATATCTTCAAGTTCGGTAGCGTTCCAGCAATTTTCAATTCTTTGTTTTAACTCATCGGTTAGTTTTTCCTGTTCCGCAATCGTTGAAAGAATGGTTTCTTTGCGTTTCACCAACTCGCTTAGCTTATCCAGTTGATCCTTTATCTGCCCTATTTGTACTTCATCCAATCCTCCTGTCATTTCCTTACGGTAACGACTGATAAATGGGATAGTAGCACCTTCGTTTAAGAGTGTAATAGTATTCTTTACCGCATTTTCGCTTAATTGGAGCGAATCGGAAATTAGTTTGATAAATTGTTTAAGATAGGATGACATTGTTTTAATATATGTTTCAAGTTTCAAGTTTCAAGTTTTACTTCTGTCTTATTAAACTTTACCCTTTAATTGTATTATATTGTCTGTTGTCTGTAATTAAATATCTTTCATCCTTACAAAAATACAATTAAGTTGACACAAAATAAAACAGGTTGCCGCTAAACTACGACAACCTGTTGATTAATTTTAAAAATTAACAATCAAATTTTTATTTAATCACTTTAGCATAAGAACTTTGTCCGTCAACAGTAAGTTTAACGATATAAACACCTGAACCGATATTTGCATTTAGTCTTGTAAGTGTTTTACCTGCATTTAAACTGTGAAGTTCGTTTGCAACCAAAGCACCGTGCATGGTATATACAGCCATTTCGACATTCGATGGCTTATCAAGATTCATTTCCGTAACAATACGACCATTTTGCACAAATACTTTTGAAGCATTATTATCTACTTTTGAAACAGCACTGTATTCACCTTCGTACAATTCCCAGTTATCGATAAATCCACGTTTACCTGTACGTCTGTAATTATTAAAGAACATACCCTGAACATTTCCGAGTTCAGCAGTAGTAAATCTTAAAATTATATGTTTCCATTGTCCTTCGGTATCAATAGAATCCTGAACATCGGCGGTATTAATATTATCTATACCCCAAACACCTAATTGGAATGAACCTCCGAAAGTGCGAACCATTGCACGTGCCACATAAGGAGTATTTGGCTTGAGTATACCTGTAAGAATAACATCCATCGAACCGCCACCTAAAATTTTACCACTGTGACTTCCGCAATATACAGAGTCAGGATCACTTATAACATCGATTAATGATTTACCTCCCCAGCCAGCAAACATGGTAGGATTATTTAAGAATGGATCAGGAACAAGATTTGGACGATCAGTAAATAATTTATTGAAACAAGTATTATTTGAAGTTGCAACATATTTCACTCGTATATTCACAGAATAACTACCACTCGTGAGTTTAATATTGCCATCAACCGGAGTTACACCATCGTGTATTACTTCAACCATTTCGCCTTTTGATTCTGCAGGAAGTATATTTGTAGAAAGTTGTATACCGGCAGGTGCTTCAAGTAAAATCTCACTCGTCAAATTACTTGATGTTACTGAAAAATTGCTAGTTGTAAATTCAGGATCGAAAACGAAAGATTTTACCGATGCATCGATAACCGGTTCAATATATTCATATAACTCAAAATTATCAACATATGCTATTTTTCCACTATTGCCTTCACAAGAATTTATATAAATGTTATTGCCAATTGTAGAACTTGTTGTAAAAATTGTATCCAACTTTTTCCATTGCTCCTGAGTGTCAATTCTGAAAGTCAAAGGTGAGGAGTACCCTGCATCAACCCCAAACTGATAGGAACCTCCAATGGTTTTAATCATAAATTTCACACGGTAAGTAGTGTTGGGTCTTAAAATTGAACTTGCTCCACCAAGAATATCAAGAGAACCCGAACAAGAGCCTACTCCGTTACCTATAGCTATACTTGAGCCACCACAATAAACATTTTCGGGTTCGGTAAGAATAGTTACCACACTTTTTGCACCCCAACCCTGAAATTTGGATAAATCATTCATACCCGGGTCTGTAATTAAATTAATCATATCAGGATAAAGTGGTTTAAAGCAATTACTATCGTCAGCCGATTTTACCGGGATCTCTACCAATGCAGAACCACTAGTGAGTTTAAGAATTCCATCAACCGCAGTAACTCCATCCCATATAGCTGTTACTGAAAAATTGTCAGCGTTAGCAGCAATTGTATTTGGGTCAACAATAATTCCTGCCGGAGGTGTAACGGTAATTGCCGACTGCAAATTTTTACCTGTTACTGTAAACTGGACAGCTGGTTGTGTGTTATCAAATACCATTTTTGAAACACTTGCAGATATTACCTGTTTTTCTTCAGCACCTTTCTGAAATAAAAAAAGAATTTCATCAGCAGTTAATGCTTTATTAAACAAGCTAAATTTGTGAATCTGACCTTTCCATGTTGGATCGCCCAA
>CAYNGF010000086.1:0-15992 GCA_964396515.1 uncultured Paludibacter sp. | reverse complement strand
CATTCCCGAATTCTTCACCCAATGCAGCACGCACAGCGGGTGCAGTTTGTACAATGACTGTTTTTTGGGGATCAGACAATGCGCGCACCACTTTGGCTGTTTCGTCAATTTCAGTAAGTGCACCTGTAGGACAAACTGCCACACACTGACCACAGAATGTACATACAGATTGTATAAGGTCACGGTCGTATGCGGGTGTAACTACAGATTTAAAACCACGGTTAACCGCCGACAGGCAACCAACTGTTTGCACATTATTACACATCATTTCACAACGACGACAAAGAATACATTTATTCGGATCACGTGCAATAGCAGGAGAATTTCCTTTACGTAAAATCGTTTTTTCTCCCGTATAATGAATTTCACGTATACCAAGCCTATCTGCAAGCGTCTGTAAATCGCATACACCCGATTTTGTACAAGTTAAACATTCGGCTGGATGATTGGACAGAATGAGTTCCATTACCGTTCTTCGGGCATTTATCACTCTTAGCGAATGTGTTTTTATTTGCATTCCATCTTCAGCTTCGGAGCAACATGCAGGTACAAGATTTTTGCGTCCTGCTACTTCTACCACACATATACGGCATCCTGCAGGTTTGTTTTCAATATTAACATCATGCAATTTCATGTGACACAAAGTCGGAATTTCTATTCCCACTTTGTGAGCTGCTTCCAGTATAGTAAGTCCACGAGGAACAGTATATGCTTTATTATCGATATTTAAATTAATTTTCATGGTTTATTATTTTACTTTAATCTTTTAAATGTATTTGTATTAAATAAATTCTTAAGTTCTTAACTTATAATAATAGCATCGAATTTACATTTATTGAAACAAATACCACACTTTATACACTGACTGTCGAGAATATTGTGAATCTGCCCTTTATCGCCGTAAATAGCTTCTACCGGACAATTACGGAAACATACCGTACATCCTGTACATTTATCGGGGAGTATTACATAATGAATGAGGTCTTTACACTGTTTGGCCGGACATTGCTTCATATTAATGTGTGCCAAATATTCATCTTCAAACTGTTTGATAGTTGACAATACAGGATTTGGTGAAGTTTGACCCAAGCCACAAAGCGATGTGTCTTTTATTACCATGGAAAGATCTTTAATTTTCTGCAAATCCGTCATATCTGCTTTTCCCTGAGTAATTTTATCAAGTATTTCATGCAATCGTTTATTACCGATACGGCAGGGAGCACATTTTCCACAAGACTCATCAATAGAAAATTCAAGGTAAAATTTAGCCATCGAAACCATGCAATCGTCTTCATCCAGAACGATCATACCTCCTGATCCCATCATAGAGCCTGCTTCAAGTAAATGTTCATAATCGATAGGCGTATCGAGATAATCCTCACTAAGACAACCACCCGATGGTCCACCAGTTTGTACAGCTTTAAATCTCTTTCCACCTTTCATTCCCCCACCAATATCGAAAATAATTTCACGTAGGGTAGTTCCCATTGGCACTTCAATCAGACCTGTACGTTTAATCTTTCCTGCAAGTGCAAAAACTTTTGTTCCTTTGGAAGTTTCCGTTCCAATTGAAGCAAACCATTCAGCTCCGTTGCGTATTATTGCGGGGATATTTGCAAGTGTTTCAACATTATTTACACATGTAGGTTGACCCATGTAACCGCTTCGGGATGGATACGGAGGTTTAAAAGTTGGTTCACCACGATTTCCTTCCATGGAATGAATCAATGCAGTTTCTTCACCGCAAACAAAAGCACCGGCTCCGTAGCGAATCTCAATATCGAATTCAAAACCTGACTGTAATATATTACTACTTAAGAAACCTTGTTCACGAGCTTGAGCAATAGCAGTTTTAAGACGGCTGATTGCAAGCGGATATTCAGCACGGATATAAACCAAACCTTTAGTAGCACCTACACTGTAACCACAGATTATCATGGCTTCTATTACCGAATGTGGATCACCTTCCATTACCGAACGATCCATAAATGCACCCGGATCACCTTCGTCGGCATTACAAACAACATATTTTTGCGTTCCTTTTGATTTCCGTGTGTTTTCCCATTTCTGACCGGTAAGAAATCCTCCTCCACCTCTTCCGCGTAAACCAGAAGTTTTAATTTCGGCAATTATCTTGTCCGGCTTCATTGTTGTTAAACACTTGATAAGGGCCTTATAGCCTTCTCTGTCGATGTAATCCTGAATATTCTCCGGATCTATTTTGCCGCAATTTGCCAAAGCGATATGATATTGCTTGCGGCTAAAATCAGCTTCCGGGGAAATTATTCCTTCCACTTTCTCTCCTTTGATTAGAAAATGGTCGATAATATTTCGAGCCCTTTCCTGATTTACATTACCAAACATTATTGGCTCCTGATTAGGCAGAGCTATAGTAATGGTTGGTTCGGCATAACAGTGCCCCATACATCCGGTTTTTACAAGTTGTGCAGGATAATTAAGTCGGGTAAGTTCACTTTCGAAATAATCAAGAACTTCCTGTGTACCCGATGCTATCCCACAGGTTCCCATTGCAAATTTAATCACGGTACTTTCCATACCTGAATTGTTTTTAATGTATTGATTTTAATTATTTTAGATTAATTCTTAATGACTGTGCAAAGGTAATAATTTCCCATGAATTAAAGAAATTTTTCCATAATTTACAATCAAAAAAAAAAAGGAATTATTTTTTTTAAATTACTGATCGATTGATAATTAGAATCATTAATCAGATTGGAAATAAAAATAAATAAAAAAATAATCAAACATAATTGTATATATTTGCCAAAAAAATTATTCTATAACTTCTAAGGTATTCAGAAAATGAAACCATCACTTTTTCAAAAAATTTTACAAGGTGGAACACTTGTGTCCGATGGAGCTTGGGGAACTTTTTTGCAAGCAAAAGGTTTAAAACCCGGCGAATGTCCTGAACTATGGAATGTTACTCACCCTGAAGTTGTAACAGAAATTGCTGCGAGTTATATTGCTGCAGGCGCTGATATGGTAGAAACGAATAGTTTTGGGGGCAGTCGTTTTAAACTCGAAGCATACGGACTGGCCGAAAGAGTTTACGAACTTAATTTTGAAGCAGCACGGTTATCGAAATTAGCAGCAGGGAATGAAAAATACGTGCTTGGCTCCATCGGACCAACAGGCAAAATGCTGATAATGGGCGATGTAAGTGAAGAAGAGCTTTATGATGCGTTTAAAGAACAGGCAGTTGCATTGGCCGAGGGTGGTGCTGATGCAATTATTATTGAAACAATGACAGCGCTCGATGAAGCTGAAATTGCAGTAAAAGCTGCCAAAGAAAACACAAGTTGTATAGTAATCTGTACCATGACTTTCGATAGATTGGCTAACAATGAGTATAAAACTATGATGGGAGTTTCCCCCTCTGAAATGGTTGAAGCACTAAAAGCTGCGGGAGTGGATGTTTTAGGCGCTAACTGCAGTAACGGGATTGAGGGAATGATAAATATTACCGAAGAAATCAGAAGTGTTGATAAAAATATACCCGTACTAATACATGCCAATGCTGGTTTACCCGTTCTTCAGGGTACTTGCACAGTTTTTCCGGAAACACCCGAAATCATGGCCGGTCATGCAAAAAAACTTGCTAAAGCAGGAGCAAATGTTATTGGGGGTTGCTGTGGTACCACACCTGAACATATCAGAAAACTTGTGGAGGTACTGAAAAAATAACGAAATTCAATCGTAAGAATTAGGTTAACGAATTTACAAAATATATCTGATTTTTCTGATTGAGTTTTTAAAAAAATCCCTGATTTTCGAAACAGGGATTTTTTTGGAATGTAGATATTAGTCCATTTTTACCAGAAGATTATTTTCCCAATAATTCTTCAATATCTTTTTCAAGTTCAACAGGTTTTGTTTTGGGAGCATATCGTTTTATTGGCACTCCGTTAGCATCAATCAAAAATTTTTCAAAATTCCAACGAATATCGTTCTTCCCTTCAAGTGGCAAGGCATTTTTCAGAAACTGATAAAGTGGATGCGCTTTATCGCCATTTACTTCCAATTTTTCAAAAAGTGGAAAAGTTACATCATATTTACTTGTACAAAATTTTTCTATCTCTTCGGCAGTACCCGGCTCCTGCCCTAAGAACTGATTACAAGGAAACCCGAGTACCACAAAACCTTTTTCGGCGTATTTACGATAAAGTTCTTCCAAACCTGCATATTGAGGTGTAAGACCACATTTACTGGCTGTATTCACTATCAGCAAAACTTTTCCTTTGTATTCTTTTAGTTTTACTTCCTTTCCGCGAATGGTTTTCATTCTGAAATCGTGCACAGTTTTTTCACCCCGTGAATATGCACTTGTTATCAATAACAACAAAAGGAGGATTGACACAATTTTTTTATACATAATTATTTGATTTATATGTTTTTGAGCAATTCAATTAAAATATATAATTTACTTTTCATTTCGTTCATTTCATTTACATCCACATTTTCAGTTTCAATTCCGAGCTTTTTAATCAGATTATAAGGAATATTCGCAGCATCTTCACGCAGCATTTTTCCTTTTTCACTCAACGAAACGATCACTTTTCTCTGGTCTTTATCCGAAGGAATTCGTTCAATTAAACCCATTGCTTCCATTCGTTTAAGAAGTGGCGTAATTGTATTTGTATTCAAAATGAGCTTCTCTCCTATTTCGTTCACTGTTAGGGTTTGATGTTCCCACAGCACCATAAGAACAAGATATTGCGGATAAGTAATGCCCAACCTGTCTAGGTCATCCTGATATGCACGAATAATAAGCCTCGACACTGCGTAGAACGGAAAACAAAGCTGATTCTCAAGTTTTAACTGTTCGTAATTCATTATAATTAAATCTGTTTTATACTAACAAAATTACTCAGAAATTGTTTCTTTAGAAATGTTTAATAATATTTCTGTCAGGAAATTTGGTACAATTACTTCAATTTCCTGACATTATCCTGAAAAAACGACCTATTATTTCAGTAGTTTTTCAATATCACCACGCATCGATTCGGGTTTGATAAAAGGCGAAATTCGCTTGTATGGTTTCCCATTTCTGTCGATTATAAACTTTGTAAAATTCCATTTTAATTCACTTCCGGGGAATCCTTTCAATTCTTTTTTTAGATATTTGAAAAGTGGATGCGCTTCATTTCCATTTACATTGATTTTTGCAAACATGGGAAATGAAACACCATAATTTATCAAACAACCTTCAGCAATTTCTTTTTCGGTGCCCGGCTCCTGATTGGCAAACTGATTGCAGGGAAATCCGAGGATAACCAAACCTTTATCTTTATATTCACGATAAAGTTTTTCCAACCCCTCGTATTGCGGGGTAAGTCCGCATTTACTGGCTGTGTTTACTACTATTACTACTTTCCCTTTGTACGCATCCATACTAATTTCTTTTCCTTGTAGCGTTACTGCTTTGAAATCATAAAAATTTTGTGTCATAATTTTATTAATATTTAAGAAATTAAATTTTATATCGCTTACGATACAAAAGTAATGTATTTATATCGCTTGCGATATATTTTTGCAAAAAAATTATATTTTTTTAAATATTTGGACTTGATGAATATATACAGTATTGCAAAATAAATTAATTGAAAAAAAATGATATCAGGGTTTGTCAAAAGGAAAGAAAAAGCTATCTGAAAATCAATTCCCACTAATAGCTTTAAATACAGCAGGATATAGATCGTTTTTAACCCATTTGAATTCAGGTTCTAATTGAAGAACTTTTTCAAAAGCATGTTTTGCTTCGATAAGTTTACCGGTTTTTTCATTACTGCGTCCGATAAAAATCAGGGTATAATAGTACATCCAATTGTCGAGTGTATCTCCTGATTTCTCCATTAACGAACACGCATAATTTAACAAACGAATTGTTTCTGCTTTATTACCACCAAAAACCGCTGGAAGAAAATACAATGCACTTGCTTTATTTAAGATTGCTATCAGGTTGTTTTTGTCCATATCGTAAGCTTTATAAATCAGCGAAAGTCCATTGAATGCGGTAGCAAGATATTTAATACGGTTAATACCAACTCTGAAAGCTAAAAAAGCTCCTTTATACGAAAGAGCGGTAACGTTGGAAGGCTCTACTACAAGTATCTGTTGAATAAGCTTTTCGCCTTTATGAATATATTCAAATGCAATATCATAGTTTCCACCATCGATAAAATGCCCAACATAACCAAAATAAAGATTAATCAAAACAAATTTAGATTCAGTATCATTGGGTAGTGATTTTTCAGCTTTAGCAATCTCTGGACTCCAACCTGACCAACTACCATCAGCATACGTTTTAACCAAACTGCGGTAATTAATACCTTGTATAGATGCATTTATACTAATGATATCAACAAACAACGATATTAATATGTAATATTTTAATGACATACTTGGATTACTAAGAAATGAATCAGATAACCATTGCCAAAGCTATAAATAAATTTGGAAAAAACCGTTTTATAAACTTTTTAATTTTAAATATGAATTGTTTGTGGATTTTGATTTTAAAAAAGCAGGATAGAGCAAATCTTTAACTCTTAAGTAATTGGGTTCAATCTTCAATATTTTTCGGTATGTTAAATCAGCCTTTTTAATCTGATCAGTTTTCTCATAACTATTTGCTAACAAAGTAAGGACATTCATATATTTCCAGTTATATGAAGTATTATGTGAGCTTTCAATAATTTTTATAGCCTTTTCAAAATACTGAATTGCAAGCATTTTATCCCCACCAAATATACGGGGTGTAAAAAAAAGTGCACTTCCAAGGTCGGTTAAAACCTGTAAATTATCAGGGTTGTAATCATATGCCAAATGAAGGGTACGGAAACTTTCATTTCCAAGTTGAAGTATTTTCAAACGGTTCATAGGAATTTTAAACCCGGTAAAAGAACCTTTGAAAGCCAAAGCTGATGCATTTTCAGGTTCACATTTTAAAATATCATTTATAAGCACATCGGCTTTATGAATGTACTTTGAAGCTTCTGAATAGTTTTTATCAGCCAGTAAAAAACCCGTATAAACGTAATACAGTTCTATTCGTTCAAATTTTAAATTAATGTTAGATAATTTCTGACTTTCATGAATTTTTATCTCATTAAGCCAGGCATGCCTGCTTCCTGAAATAAAGGATTTATAAGTATTTATATTGAAAGATTGAGAAAGCAAGTTATGCGTTAATAACAAAAAGAAACTCAAAAAGAATTTATAGCTTATATGTTTTATCATTCTGTTTTTATGGATTTTAAGTTCGGCTACAAATTTAAAAAAAAATTGAAGCATTACTCAAACAAAAAAAAGGAATGAACAAAATGTTCATTATAACGTTAAAATTATGTATTTTTGCAAACGAAAAAAATACCGATTTTTTACATCGGGATTTTACTCACATTTTTATTTGGGGTGCCTTAATATTTCGGGCTGAGATCATACCCTTTGAACCTGCACGGGTAATTCCGTGAAGGGAAAAAGAACAAATCATCCGTTTTTACAGGCTCTCACAACAAAACAAATTATTTATCAACAAATTTTTAATTCATTTTTGTTATGAGACAATTTTTAATTTCAACGCTACTGTTTTTATCAGCAGCAACATTAGCACAAAGTTTTATTCGTGGTAAAGTAACAGACGAAAGCGGAATGCCGCTTCAGGGAGCCACAGTTTTTATTCCATCTATTTCGTTAGGAAAAACAACCGATGCAAAAGGGAGTTTCAATTTCGACAATATTCCCAACAAACGATATGCAGTCGAAATTTCATATATTGGTTACGAAAGTCAAACAATTTACAGTTCAGCAAATCGGGATATTGACATCAAACTGCAAAGAAAATCTTTCGAAATAGGTGAAGTTACAGTAACTTCTATTAAAGCAAACAATCGATCGGCAGTAACTTACACCGATGTAAAAAAAGAAGAAATTACCATACGAAATCTCGGTCAGGATATTCCTTATCTACTTTCTTTAACTCCTTCATTTATATCCACTTCCGATGCAGGAACAGGTATTGGTTATACCGGTTTTCGCATTCGCGGGACAGATGCTAACCGCACAAATATTACCGTAAACGGCATTCCGCTGAACGATGCCGAGTCGCACGGAACATTTTTTGTGAACATGCCCGATTTTGCTTCATCACTTACTTCAATTCAAATTCAAAGGGGTGTAGGCACATCAACAAACGGTGCAGCTGCATTTGGAGCAAGCATTAACATGCAAACAGAGGGTTTAAATTCAAATCCGTATGCAGAAATCAGTTCAACTTTAGGTTCGTTTAATACGAACAAGAATACACTTAAAGCAGGCACCGGGCTTATGCAGAACAAATTTGCCGCCGATGCACGTTTATCAAACGTAACTTCCGATGGTTATATCGACCGTGCCTGGGTAAATATGCAATCGTACTACTTTTCGGCAGGGTATTTCGGTGAAAAAAGCACTTTACGTTTTATTACCTTTGGCGGGCGTGAAAAAACCTATCAAGCCTGGAACGGAGTTGATGCTGAAATTATGAAAACAAACCGTACCTATAACGAACTCGGAAAATATACTGACAAAGAAGGAAAAACCAAATATTATGATAACCAAACCGACAACTATAATCAAACACACTACCAATTACACTGGTTACATGAAATTACGCCTAAACTTAGTTTGAATGCTGCGGCACATTACACACGAGGTATTGGTTATTACGAAGAATACAAAACTGCACGGAAATACGAAGAATATGGTTTGATACCCGATACAATTGCAGGAAAACCTCTGAAACGCACTGATTTAGTGCGTCAGAAATGGCTCGACAATCATTTTTACGGATTGACTTATGCTTTGAATTATGTTTCGAAAATGTATAATTTATCTGTTGGTGGTGCAGCCAACCGCTATTATGGCAACCATTTCGGAAAAGTAATCTGGATTCGAAATGCAAATAATCATGACTTGAGTAAAGAATGGTATCGAAGTTTTGGTGTGAAAGATGATGCAAATATCTATGCAAAAATAAATTGGGCTGTTTTGGAAAATTTATTTACCACTGCCGATGTTCAACTTCGATACATTGGTTACAAAATGAATGGCACCGATGATAAGTATGATGCAACAAAAAAAGCAATGCGGGATATTGATTTGCAACAGCAATTTCTGTTCCTGAATCCCAAATTAGGCATTACTTATAAATTGAATAATCAGCAAGATATTTATGCTTCGCACTCAATAGCCAATCGCGAACCGAACCGAAATAATTACACTGAACGTAGTGCAAATGAACCTTTACCTACAAATGAAACACTTTTTGATACCGAAATTGGTTATCGTTACAACTCAAAAACTTTCAGCGCAAATGTTAATCTGTATCACATGTATTATAAAAATCAGTTGATACTTACGGGTAAAATCAGCGAAATTGGCGAGCTATTAACTACAAATATTCCTGAGAGTTACCGCGCAGGTATTGAAGTATCAGCCACAGCCAAAGTTACAAACAATTTTACCTGGGGGGCAAATGTCGCATTCAGTCAGAATAAAATTTTGAATTTCACCGAGCAGGATGTGGACGTTTACGATGCTGACTGGAACTGGACCGGCACACAAAACAACTACCTTGGCACTACAGACATAGCTTATTCCCCATCAGTTATTGCTAACAATATTTTTACTTTCAATTATAACAAATTCGAAGCGGGTCTTACTTCTTCGTTTGTAGGCAGACAATATTTTGATAATACTAGTTCAAAAGACCGCTCCATCGATCCCTACTTTGTAAATAATTTGAACCTGAAATATTCTATAAATATAAAACCACTGCGCGGATTGGACATACAACTACTTGTAAATAATATATTTAACGAACAATATGCATCGAATGCCTACACCTGGTACACCTATTACCTTGATGGTAAAAGAATTAACGAATCGCGCTATTTCCCTCAGGCAGGAATAAATATTTTAGCTTCGGTTACCATAAAATTGTAATGTTTTCTATAGTTTTGTTTAGGGTCTTCTGAAAAACCATTAATGAATTGCTATAATGCCTTATAGAGATACTATTACAATTGTTTAATGCAGAGAAAATTGAATAAAATCAGAAAAAATAATGCATTACCGATAAAAATTGGAACGCTGATTTAGCGGATTTGGTTGATATTGGCAAATTAAAAAAAAATTTACGGATTTTTTTTGATTGTGTTTTCGTCGAAAACAACAGATTTTAAACCTATTACTGCATATCCGTTTCGATTTATCGAAAAATTCGTATTAAATCCGATTAATATTTATCAGCGATCATTCGCCAAATCCGCTAATACCGCCGAGTCGGTACGTGCCGTCTGCGTTCCAATTTTTTATTAGTTTTACAGCAGACCCTAATTAATTTATAATCCTGCTATCGTATCAAAAGATATCAGGATTTTTTCATTTCAGTAAAACAATAAATTTGGTTAATTTTGCAGCATAAAAATCAACAAAAAAATGAAAATCAAAAATTGTATTTTATTATTCACATTTATATTTAGCATCAACATTAAAGCTCAGGATTTAAACAAGCATGATCATGATCATGAACACGATTGCTCTCATCATAAAAGTGAAATTGCCATTGGCAGCACTTTAATTTACTTTCCGGGGGAAAAATCTTTTGCTCCGGGATTTCATGCGCATTATGTGTATAATTTTAACGGAACAAGATTTGGTATCGGGCTTGGATATGAAAAAATATTAGACGATCACAGTCATAACTCTATTGGTATAATTGCTAATTACCGTCCATTAAGCAAGCTGAATTTAATGTTTTCGCCCGGAATTACTTTAGCTTCCCATGAAAACCCGGCACATTTATCTGCACATTTCGAAACAACCTACGAGTTTATTTACAAAATAATACATTTTGGACCCGTAGTAGGAATTGGTTGGGACGGAGAGGATGTTCATATAGGAGCAGGCATTCATATAGGAATTGGATTTTGATTTATCAACAACAAAAAACTTTTTCATGCTACTTCAAATTTTATTATTGGTTATCGGATTTGTAATTCTGGTTAAAGGTGCCGATTGGTTAGTTAATGGATCCTCGACTTTAGCCAGAAAATACAAAGTATCAGATTTAACAATTGGGCTTACTATTGTAGCTTTTGGAACTTCAGCGCCCGAATTAGTTGTAAACACCGTAGCTTCTCTCCAAAACCATAGCGATATAGTACTTGGGAATGTTATAGGTAGCAATATTTTTAATTTATTTATAATACTCGGAATTTCAGGACTTATTACACCTCTGATTGTTCATTCGAATACTGTTTGGAGAGAAATTCCTTTTTCACTCGCAGCGGTTATCGTTTTATTTTTTCTTGCTAATGATAACTTTTTTGGAGGCGTAAATGTAATATCTCGATTCGATGGAATTGTTTTGTTAATTTTGTTCGGAGCATTTCTTTATTACATATATCGTCAGTTAAAAACAGATAAACTTGCTACAGAAGTACATCAGGAGGCAACTTCAGGTAAAAAAATATTGTTTTTAATCATTATCGGTCTGGCATGTCTAATTGCAGGAGGTCGTTTGGTGGTTGACAATGCAATTCTACTTGCCCAGGAATTTGGCATCAGCGAAAAAATCATTGGACTAACAATTATTGCAGCAGGAACATCACTTCCTGAACTTGCCACATCGGTAGTAGCAGCCATCAAAAAGAATAACGATATTGCCGTTGGAAATATTATCGGTTCGAATATTTTCAATATTTTTCTGATTCTCGGTGTAAGTTCTATTATAAATCCGGTTACATATAAAAGTACTTTCAATACAGATATTTACTTACTCATAGGAGGAACACTATTGCTATTTGCGGCCATGTTTACGGGTAAAAAGAAAAAACTTGACCGTTGGGAAGCAATTTTATTACTAATTGTTGATATAATTTACACTGTTTTTTTAATATCGCAGCCTTAGAAAATCAATTACACTTTCGAAAAACATTTTAACAGTGATATACACAGTAACTGACTTTGCATAAAATAATTGCAACAAAAAACTGACCGATAATTTACCGGTCAGTTTTTTTTAAATTGTTTTTTTTTGATTTATCTACGCTGCGTACTTTGTTCATTCCGACTGCCAGCAGAGTTTTGGATATTGCTTTCAGTATTTCTTGAATTTGTAGCCGGTTCGCGCATTTGTTTTTCCACTTTTACCGACTGACCTATGGATCTACCATAATAATTGGTTTGATTTGCCTGTCGTTCAGCACCATTGGCAGGAGGATTTTGCTGCTGACGGGTTGTTGCTTCTGTACGTGTGCTTGTGCCGGTTGAAGGCGAATTTTCAGCTCGGGTTGTCGTTCCGGTGCGATTACCTGAAGTAGATTCAGTGCGCGGAGTAGTTCCGGTTCGATTTGTAGTTGGCGATGTTTCAGTTCTTACAGGTGTAGTTGACTCGCTATGAGGAGTAACTCGGCCTGTCTGACGGTTTACTACTGAGCCGGTTTCTTGCTGCTGACGACCTGAGTTTTCGCTGGTTGTAGGATTTTGTCTGCCTGTTCGGTTAACTCCAGTGTCAACTCCCGAAGAATTTGTTCTGCGGTTTTGCTGATTGAATATTTCCTGCTGACGGCGATCTTCAGAAGAATATTTGAAATTTCTGTTTTTGCGTAGATTTTCATCATTCCATTCGCGGGCTCTTTTTCGTTCGTGCTCTTTCCAGTAAATTGCGCTTCGGATATTTTCGTTATAGCCACGCACATAGGGAAAATTACTTCTGTCGTAATAATCGTGGTAATAATAGCGCGGATAGTTGGACACATAGAATTGATGATGCATCCAAGGACGATAAACATCCCGATTAAGTACCACCACAAATCCGGAATACAAATCGTAATAGGAATACACCGGGGGCAAAACTCGCGAATACATCCATCGTCCATTGCTTAAATATACAAATTCACGAAGCGATAAATCGTAATATACTTCAATGTCGGGTAAGTAATAATACCTAACGCCTGAATAATAATCGGGTGCCCATTGAGGATTATCGTAATAAAGTGTTTCTGTTGTGCCGGAATTGTATACAGTACAAGCTGAAAAAAAAGAGATAACTGATAGCAGAAGAAATATAGCTATTAAAATTCTGAACTTTTTCATGACGATTGATTTTTAAGTTTGGTTTATTTTCAAAATCAAATACAAATTCCGTTCCGAATTTACATCCAATAAACTAATACTGCAATGTCATTCAATAAATATCCAAATAATAGATATTTATTCATATTTTAATCACTAATTATTCATTTTTACAAAAAAATTGTAATGGTTCTCAAGTCCATTAAAACAAAAAAGGCACGCTGAAATTTATCAGTATGCCTATAATAATCAATAACTTGTGGAGATTACCGGACTCGAACCGGTCACCTCGACACTGCCAGTGTCGCGCTCTAGCCAGATGAGCTAAACCCCCAAAGTTTTGATTTTGAAATTGCGCTGCAAAGATACATAAGTTTTTAGAAATAATGCTTACTTTTGCTTAAAAATTTGCAATAAGAAAACAACACAAAGGATGCTAATTTTTAATACAACTTATCAAATATCACCCGGTTATTATGATGAATGGGTTCAATGGATAAAATCGGAACATATTCCTTATATGCTGCAATCAGGCAAATTTACAACTCCTCAATTGGTAAAAGTTATGCTGCAGGACGAAACCGAAGGAAGTTCGTACAGTCTTCAGTTTAAAATTAAAAACATGGAAGAATTGTTGCATTGGCAAAACGAGCATGGCCAAGCATTTGAATCAAATTGCAGAATGAAATTCGGAACCGAAGTTTTGTATTTTTCAACCGTACTCGAAGTAGTGGATTTATGAAAGCGAAAGAACAAATCATACTTGGAATTGACCCGGGAACTACAGTAATGGGGTACGGCATTCTGAAAGTGGAAGGAAATAAAACGGACCTTTTGGCTATGGGCGTACTCGATCTGAAAAAATACAAAGATCATTACCTTAAACTTCAACGCATTTTTGCGCGTACTCTTTCACTTATCGATGAGTTTCACCCTGATGTACTTGCCATTGAAGCGCCATTTTTCGGTAAAAACGTGCAATCGATGCTCAAGTTAGGGAGGGCACAGGGCGTTGCTATGTCGGCAGCACTATATCGCGAAGTGCCTATAACAGAATATGCCCCATTGAAAATAAAAATGGCCATAACGGGAAACGGGAATGCATCGAAGATACAAGTGGCGGAAATGTTGCGCCGTTTCTTAAACATTCCTGCCGAAAACATGCTACCACAGTTGGATGCTACCGATGGACTGGCTGCAGCATATTGTCATTTTTTGCAATTAGGTCGTCCAACATCCGAAAAAAACTATTCCGGATGGAAAGATTATGTGGCTAAAAATCCGGGGAAAGTGAAGTGATAAAATTTGAAGTTTTTTGTAGTTCCTTTATAAGTATTGAAAACATTTATCTTGCGAACTAAAACTCAACATTTAATTTTCAAAAAATATTTATTACGACAAAGTAGATGACAAAAAATTAATTGCATATTTCACGGATTTAGAAGAATAAAGCTTTTCTTAATTAAAAAAACGTACTTTTAAGTATTAAATATAGCAAGCAACATAAAATTGAGATTTGTCACTGAAATTCTCACTTCAAATAAGAGAATAAAACCTGTTTTCATCCGTTAAATCAGCATTCTAATTGATTTTAAATCATAAATATATATTTTTATTGTCATGTAAAAAATATTACTGTTCCCCAAACGTGTGCTATACACAGCAAAAAAACGCATACTTTACGATTTTCTGTAAAGCATGCGCAAATTATTATAAAATAAATATTTATTAATTCTTTATCAATTTCAACACATCTGTTTTTCCTTCATTTGATTGTAGCCTTAATAAATAAATACCGGAAGGCATTTTTTCGAGATTGATTTCAGTGTAGGTTTCATTCAGGTTTTGTTTGCTTTCGTAAACTAAACGCCCATGCATATCAGAAACCATTATAACTGCATCGTTCAAAGAAGCATCAGTATAAATATGAAATATTCCGGAAGTTGGATTTTGTTTCAATCCGAGTCGTAAGTTTGGAGTAACTACACCGGTTTTCAGTTTTGCTCTTATAATTCCGGAAGTGTACAAATCCGCTAAATCCCACTCAAGACTTTGATCAATTTCGGGAAGGTTGATTGCAGTAAATGACCCACTGATGGTTAACGCCGAAAATAGTTGGTATTCACTGCCTGCTACGGGCACACCCGAAAGAATGGAGACATTAAGAATTCCGCTACAATTCATTGTTCCGGTAATTGCAAGTTTATCTGCGGCAGAAGTTCCTGAAATTTGCATATCCAGAGTGGCATCGCCCGACATAACCACATTTCCACCAACAGTAATTGTGCCCACAGAGTTATTACCGGGACTTGTTAGAGAAGTTGAAGTAAGTGAAAGACTCGAATTGATTTTTCCTGAACCTCTTAAAACACCACTATTGGCAACATTACCGCTGCAAATTCCGCTAAGGAAAAGTGTACCACCTTGCTGTATCGTTATATTTCCTGCATTCGTACCGTTATGATACATAATGGCATTATTCTGAACTGTTACAGTTCCCGTACTTATACCCCCCGTAAGGTTTAACGTACCAGATGAAACTATGGTTGATCCAGTATATGTGTTAGCCCCCGATAAAATCCATAACGCCGAACCGACTTTTTTAACGCTTGTTTGTCCACTGATAACGCCGCTAAACGAACCACTAACATTATTTGAACCTACTTCGAGACCGGCATTATAAAACGAACCGGCACCTGTTAGCAAACCAATCCGAATAGTGGCAGTACCATTGTTGGATGTACCATTTTTGTAACACATAACAACACCGGATGCTATATCAACAGTAGCATTAGGATAACCATAACTGCTGTTTACAATAAAAATATCGTCGTACGAAGAATTGGCTG
>CAYNGF010000085.1:0-16232 GCA_964396515.1 uncultured Paludibacter sp. | reverse complement strand
AAAACAACAATATTTTTCAATTAAAATTATTACTTTTGTTTTAGTATTAATAATTTATTCAAAGTTTATTCACAACTAATTTTACAAACTTTAATATGAAACTAACGTTAATTGAAGAAATAGAAGTAGGTTCAAAAAACGGGCAAATAAAATTAAGCATCTTAAAATATTTTATTAACAACGGAAATTACACTCTACCGGAGCTTGCCAAAGAAATTGATTTAAGTGTACCAACCATAACAAAACTCGTTGCAGAGTTAATTGATGAAGGCTATGTCATAGATTTTGGCAAAGTTGAAACTTCCGGTGGTCGGCGCCCGAATATTTACGGACTTAACCCTGATTCAGGTTGTTTTTTAGGTGTGGACATTAAAAGAACAAGAATTAATCTGGCTATCATAAATTTTAAAGGAGAAATAATCGACACAAAAATGAGTGTTCCTTTTAGTTACGAAAATAACATTGAAAGCTTTAATATTTTATGTCAGATAATCAATGATTACGTTGAAAATCTATCTGTTCCGAAATCAAAAATATTAACCGCAGGTATTAATATTTCCGGTCGGATTAATGCAGAAACGGGGCATAGTTACAGTATGTATTATTTTAACGAGAATCCCATTACGGAAGTTTTTCACGATCGACTTGGAATACATACAACCATCGACAATGATTCTCGTGCAATGGCATACGGAGAATTTATGCATGGCGCTGTAGGCAACGAAAAAAATCTATTATTTGTAAATTGCAGTTGGGGTTTAGGTTTAGGCATTATTATCAACGGGAATCTCTATTACGGTAAATCAGGTTTTTCAGGTGAATTTGGACATTTCAGTGTTTTCGACAATGATATACTTTGTCATTGCGGCAAAAAGGGTTGTCTTGAAACGCAAGCTTCCAGCTCATACATCCACCGACGTTTTCTTGAAAAAATGAACGAAGGAAATTCAACCATTTTAGATAAAAAGAAAAATAAAGGTGAGACTATCACTCATGAAGATGTATTAAATGCAGCAATGCAAGAAGATATGTTAGCAATAGAATTGATAGAAGAGGTAGGAACTACCTTAGGTAAATATATTGCAGGTTTAATTAACTTATTTAATCCAGAATTGGTAATTATTGGAGGCTCGGTGGCACGCACGGGCGATTACTTTTTACTTCCAATAAAAAGTGCCGTTAAAAAGTATTCACTCAATTTCGTAAGTAAAGATACCGTAATAAAACTGAGTAAACTTGGGGATAAAGCCGGTGTGATTGGAGCATGTTTACTTGCCCGCAGTAAAATGCTTGGCATAGTTTAATACGAATTTCTGCAAATTTCATTCATTTTTAAAGAATAGAAAAACGTACTTAAAACTTCTCAAAACAAACTAGTAAGCATAGATACATGAAATTAAAAAAGCACCCGATAACGTGGATACCAACCGTTTACTTTGCTATGGGATTGCCTTTTGTGGCGTTGGCGCAGGCATCTTCGCTGATGTTTAAAAATCTTGGGATTTCCGATACACAAATCACTTTCTGGACATCATTATTAATTCTTCCGTTTTCGTTAAAACCACTTTGGAGTCCGATACTTGAGATGTTCAGAACAAAAAAACAATTTGTTGTGGCTACTCAGTTTGTAACAGGAATTTCATTCGCATTGGTAGCATTTTCGTTACAACTTCCCGATTTTTTCCAATATGCCATAGCTTTTATGGCTGTTATTGCATTTAGCAGCGCCACTCACGACATTGCCACCGCAGGCGTATATCTAAATGAACTGTCACCCGAACTACAATCGAAATATGTAGGCTGGCAGGGAGCATTTTACAATATTGCTAAATTAGTTTCAGGGGGAGCATTAGTATATGTTGCCGGCGAATTAGAAAAAAATTTTGGCATAGCAACTGCATGGACTATCGTTATGTTAATGTATGCTTCAATTATGATACTTTTAGCAACATATCATATAAAAGCACTTCCGTTAGGTGCAAGCAGTACTGAGGTAAAATCTTTCAAAGAAGGAATTGCAACTTTAAAAGATGTTGCCAAAACATTTATATCAAAAAAAGGGATTGTTTTAAGTTTATTATTTGTAATATTTTATCGTTTCGCTGAAGGATTTGCCATAAAGATTGCACCTTTATTTTTAAAAGCTCCACTGACTGAAGGTGGTTTGGGACTTAGTACGTCCGAAATCGGTATGATTTATGGCGTGTTTGGATCCATTGCATTTGTTACCGGATCAATATTGGCAGGATATTTTACTTCGGCAAAGGGATTAAAAAAGACCTTACTGATTTTATGTGCATCGTTTAATATTCCATTTGTGGTATATTTCCTTTTATCACATTATCAACCTGAGAATATTTACCTGATAACTTTTGCTATAGCTATGGAGTATTTCGGTTATGGATTCGGTTTTGTGGGGCTTATTTTATATATTATGCAACAAATTGCTCCGGGTAAATATAAAACAGCACATTATGCATTTGCCGATGGAATTATGGCGCTAGGATTTATGATACCATCTGCTATCAGTGGTTACTTTAGCGACATAATGGGCTATAAACATTTTTTTGTTATGGTGCTCGCAGCAACTATTCCTTCATTTATTGTAACAATTTTAGCGCCTTTCAAACACACGGAAACTGAAAAACAAGAATCTTAAAAACTGAAAAAAACTGTTCGGGAAAGAAAAGTTTTAAATTAATCTTATTCTTTAATAAACCAATTATTCGAATCCATTAACTTCTGACGAATTGCAGCACTGTTATTCTTATGTTTCGCAGCCACTTTTTCAGCAAGATAAGCATTGTTGTTTCGTCGAATTGCGATGCGCATCAAATCGTGGAAGCGGTTTCCTTCAAAAGCAGTTTCGAGTGCAAGCTCATTTACAATTAAATCTTCCATAAAAGTTACCAAAGAGTCAGTTGTAGAATATCTCGGTAATTTCAAGTAAGTAGTATCAACATTGGCGTTACCCAAACTACGCATTCGAATTCCGATATTGGTATCGAAAAGAGGATCGCTAAAATCCATATAAGTCGGATAAACGTATGTTGTATCGTATTTAACAGAATCAGCCTGAGGATTAAGTTTTGATTTTATAACGGTTTGAGATATTTGCTGAATCAATTCTCTGGCAGGAATAATTCTTCGATTTGCCATATTTGTTCTATTCAATCCGTTTTTCAAAACTGCCATTGCGGCATTTGGTTTCCCCAAACGATTTATCGCCTCAGCATATCGAAGATATAATAAAGCTACACGATAAGGTAATACCTGTTTGATATTATTATTCAACGGGTTCATTATTACCCATTTATAAATTGAATTTGGAGCACCTTCAGTGTCGCCAAAATTAAAAAGATATCCTGATTCACTATACCTGTATTTTTCAACTGATGCTACTGAATAAAATTTGCGCAAATCTACTAATGTATCCAATGTAGGCGTTTGAACATATCGTTGTTCATTCCAACTTTTTAAACATACCTCAGAGGGCTTAAACTGTTTTTGAACATTCAAAGAGTCGAGGTTGGTAAAATGTCCGTATTGATTTGACATCGCAACACGCGTAATACATTCGTTTGAATTGGGTACAAATATATTTCCCCAGTTGGGATTATTTGAATACCTTCCGGTAAAAGTATTATTTACAACTTCGAGTGTTGAACGATTGGCGGCGGTAATTAAATACTTTTCTTCAATCATCAAATTTCGATATTCTGTAGCTGCTTGCTGGTATTGACCTGACCAAAGATAAAGATCGCCTAAGAGAAAACTCACTGGGAAAAAGGATTTACGACTGTTGTAAATTCCTAAGGAACCCAAAGCAGGAGGAATTATACCTTTCACAGGCAACAAATCGGCTATTAAAACAGGGGCAAGTTGCTGAATATCGTAAACAGGGTAATCTTTTCGTTCTGCATCAGCTACGGTAAGAATAGGCTTCTCATAATAGGTAGCTTTACCATAATTCAACGCTAATTGCATATACGTCCATGCCCGAATGGCTTTGGCAGCGGCAAAAACTCTTTTGTTTACCTGTATCGACCCGATAATAACAGCTGTATCAACTGTATTAATAATGTAATTACAATTGTTGATAACCGCATAATAATCTTTTTCCTTACACAAATACGGATTGTTGCTTTCAATATTTAATTCGCTAATTTTTCGCAAATTAATATCGGCATCGTCGGCTAAATCAAGCAAGTCGGCACGTAGCTCGCCCAGTAAAATATAGCTATCGGCAAGTTTTTGCAGCTGTGAAAAAACCGCGAACATTGAATAAGTTGAATCATTGGCACCATCAAGTTTATAACCGTCAGGAAAAACAAGCCGATCGGACTCAACATCGAGCAAATTACACCCGCCAAGCATAAAAATACCGAGTGCTGCAATCAACAATTTCTTTATCATGCGTTTCATATATTATTTACTGATTTTACTTCTTTTACAAAATTTGAATTACAGATTTAGTTTAATACCTAGGTAATAACTACGAGAGAGTGGCATAAGGCCTGCATCAACACCCTGATAATAAACAGAACTTTTTGCAGAAAATTCTGGATCGAGCCCGAGATAACGTGTTAGTGTAAACACATTATCAGTTGAAAGCCAAATATTTAAACCTTCGATAAAATTACTTTTTACCGGCAGGTCGTAAGCAAGTTTCACATTTTTCAACCGTAAATACGAGCCATCTTCAATCCAACGGTCTGAAAATCTGGCATTCCCCATTGGATCCCCAAAAACTGCACGAGGTTGTTTGGTAGTCTGACCGTCGGCAGTCCAGCGATTAAGCATAACTGTAGTCTGGTTTAAGAATCCGCTTCCTGACTCAAGTTGCTGTCGATAATAATTATAAACATCGCCACCGTAAGAATAACTAAAAACAGCAGAAAGCGTAAATCGTCCCGAATTCCATTTACTGGTGAAATTTCCGTAGAAATCAGGATTCGGATTACCGATTACCTGTCTGTCTTTTTCGTCAATTATTCCATCGGTATTTACATCTTCAAAATGAATATCGCCTGCCCCAAAATAAGTAAGAGAACCATCGGCATTTTTTAATGCAAGGGACGCATTTTGTGCTTCTGCAGCGTTAACAAACACTCCTTTGGTTTTATAACCGTAAAATACTCCTGCGGGTTGACCTTCAGCCATTAGCACTTCACCATCAAAAACTTTTGTTACATATTTTCCACCGGGCAAATTTAGTTTTGTAATTTGATTCGCGTAATGTCCTATGCTTGCTCCGACTTCCCATTTCAAATTTTTTAAATTCAAGAGAATTGCATTGGCAGACACTTCATATCCTTTGTTCTTTAGTGTTCCATCATTAGTCCAATATTTTTCAAGTCCTGAAATGAGTGGTAAATCCTTGATAACAAGCAAATCTTTAGTTGTAGCTGAAAACACATCAAAACTAACATTCAATCTATCAGAGAATAAACCAAGGTCGAGTCCAATATTGGCTCGATAAGTTGTTTCCCACTTAATTTTACTGTTTTCGAGATTTGAAATCACCAGACCGTTAGCACGATCGTAAAAACGTACAGATTTAAAATAAGCCATCGATTCATAGTCCTGAATACCATCATTCCCGGTGATTCCATATCCTGCTTTTAATTTCAGAAGACTTATAAAGTCAAGGTTTTTCATAAATTCTTCGGATGAAACTAACCAACTCCCATTTATTGCGGGGAATAAACCGAAACTTTCACCAAACATATTAATTCCGCCTTTAGTTTTATTGCCAAAGCGCGACGAAGCATCTAAGGACATTACAGCGTTTACGAAGAAACGTTTATCATATTCATACTCTGCATTCAAATAGTTTGATAATGAGCGCGTTTCAGCACTTACACCTGCAACCGACTTATAAGAGTAATTACCGGTAATGGTAGTATTGCTGTTAAAACCGGAATTATGTTCTTCAACATAATCCGATTCGTAAACATTGTTAATAAAGCGCATTCCGTACATGGCTTTGAACTTACTCCGCACATCAATTTTTTTCTCCCACGTGAGACGGACATCTGAAAATAATGCACTGTTTCGTATCACCTGGTTTGAAATTTGGTTATATGAATAACCCTTGTCCTCGAGATAACGCGGTGCAGTAAAGTACATTGGCACAAAATGGCGCTCAATATTTTTATGTAAATTATAATCAATTAAACCACTTAATGTAAATCCGTTTTTTAATCTGTAAACGGGAGCTATACCGATATTAAATCTGTAATTTCTCAGCTTGTTTATCGACCACTGAATTAAACCTAACGGCGAGCTAACTTCAAAATCATCGGAATAGGCGAAATTTTTGGTTAGTTCACCGGCAGATGTGTGCGAGTAAGGGCTCAGGAAAGGAGCTTTTACGGTTGCTACCCATCGGGGTGAAGTATATTGATTGATGCCATCGTCGAGCAAACTGCGCTCAATGCGTGAAAATCCGATATTAATACCTACATCAAAACGATTCGTCATTTTAATATCCGCATTGATGCGTGCATTAATTCGTTGGAACGATGTAGTTTTTACTGCTTCCTTTCCTGATGTAAGACCGATTGAAAAATAGTATTTTGCTTTATCGTCGCCACCATCAACATTAATTAGATAACTGCTGCTTTGAGCACGTTGGTAAATTTGTTGGTTCCAGTCCGTAACATTATGATAGATGTTATAACCCTTTGTGCCCGGAGTTACATTTAAAAAACCATACGAAGAAATATCGTTTTGCAAAACACCTTTGGTACCAAGCACATCGGCAGCGTAAATCCTGAAATCTTCACTTTGCATCATTGGTAAACTGCCCGGTGCTTCAGTTACACTGTTCAGAATATTCAAACTAATTTTTGTAACTTCCGATGTAGAACGACGAGTATTTATAAGAATGACTCCGTTTGCACCCTTGCTACCATAAAGCGATGTGCCATCTTTTAAAACAGTAACATTCTGAATATCGTTTATATCAATATTCGACAAGGGATTAAAGTAAAATCCTTTGTGAATTGATTCGGTATCGTACAAACTATTCCAGATAACTCCATCTACCACATAAAGCGGTTGTGCTCCGCCATTCAAAGAGTTAATACCTCTGATAAACACCGATGAGCCAACTCCCGGTGTTCCTGAGCGTGTAATGGTGCGGGCATTCCCACCAAAAAGTTGCTGAAAATTTTCATCAACAGATAAACTGGCAACTCCGGCTACATCAGTTTTTGTAACGATTGAATTTACGGCAGCTGAATTCTCAACTTTGCCGGTAATACCGTTTACAGTACTGTAATAATTTGAGAACCAATTGGCAAATAGTTTAATGGTGATTTTATCTCCACCACGCAATGCAACTTCCCGTTTATTGAAATCAAATGCAGTAACTATTAACACATCCGTTCCTGAAACTCCCTTAATTTCAAACTTCCCGTTTTCGTCGGTTACTGCCGATGTGTTTCTTAAGGGTACTGAAATTTGGGCTGCGGGAATTGGTTTTAGGGTAACTGCATCAATTACTACACCCGAAATAGTTTTTAATGAACTTTGGGCATTGAGCTGCAAAATATTCAAAGTGAAAATTGCAAGTGAAACAATGAATATGCTGATTTCTGATTTATGGCTCATTTTATGCGGCATTGTATTTTGATTATTTCTTTTCATTTCCTATCCTGCTGATTGACATCCTGTTAAATATTTTTATTCTTCTACCGGTTTAAGTATGATACAGTCGAGACGTAATATGCGGGAGAAGTTCAGTATTTCTGCCGTACGCGAAGCATTGTTTACGCGTAAAAACACAGAAGGATTATAAGGAGTAATCCCATCGTTGTAAATGTCGGCGTATTCAAAGCTAAAGTTTTTCACTACCAGCATTGTATCAACCTTATTCGGATTGGTTGTAAACATATTTGCCATAGTAATTTTTTGTGATTCAGAAGCATTTGTCAAAACTATATCGTTGCTTGCATTTACAGGCTGGTCGTTAACCAAAGTTCCGGCTGAATTCATAAACGATAGGAAATAGCGTAATTTGTTTGGCTTCAAATCGGTTGGGTTTGTAATGATAGCCGGCACAGTAACACAATAAATATTGTACTTGCCGGAAAAAGTATTGGAAATACCGAATTTCACAAACATATTATTGATACTTGCCAAATCGCTGGTAGTTGCAGGGTTACAGTAGAGATAATAGCCTCTTGAAATATCGAAACCGGTACCAATGCTCGACATGTTGCTCAAGGTGAAATTAGCCATGGTACGATAATTTGTATTTTCGGCTTCAACTTTTAGTGTTTTGAGCCATGTTTCGGTATTTTTTCTTTTCAAAGCCGATGTTACATAAGCATAGCCATTGCTGAGTTTTACAAGCGTAGCACCCTCAAATAATCTGTCTGGTGCTGCAAATCGGGTTCGGTTGGTTGAGATTAAAGTATCTTTACTGATTGGCATTTCAAGTCTTCCCCTGAAAAACAAATCGAGCACAATAGTGAGCTTTGCATTGCGTATTTGTGTAGCTTCACCTCCAAATTTTGGAAGTGTTTTAAAATAAGGTTTAGCTCTATCGAAAGCTTCTTTCCATGCTTGATTGTTTGGTAATATAGCAGTATAAATACTATCTTCGCTTTTTAGGTCAGCAAGGTTATCGAGCACGATATTCGTTTCTTTAAATATTGAATCGACAAAAATGCCATCGACAAAACTTTTTTCTTCATCAAAAGTTTTGGTATTTAGACTTAAAAGAAAATTACGTAACGAATCGAGACCTTCTTCTTCGTTAATAAATTCCCAAAAATTGCGGCGATAAGGTACATAATCGGCAAGTACATGAATCACACCGTTTGCAACTGCTATATCAGGTTCAACGACTTCTTTATCGCCAAAAATAAACTTGTTCTGATTTTTTGTAAAATCCAGAATTTTATTGTTCATCATTATAAAATTACGTGAATTCCGAATCACATCTACTGTGGGATGAGCAAATCTTGTGATATGATTTGTTACAATTTTTCGCACATTCGGAATATTATTAATGTCGATACCCGATAAGGATTGGTTTACAGGTGCCCAAACAGTAAAAGTTTGCGATTTACTTAAAATACTGTCGTAGCCGGTTACTTTCAGCATTTGTGCAAAAACGGACAGTTCCGATCTTGATTTAATATATTCATAAATATTCAAATCACTTTTTATCGATGGAGCCGCATTGTAATGTTCGTCCCACTCTTGTTTACATGATGTAAGAAAAAGAGTAACACTGAAAAAGGCAAATAAAACCCACGAACTACATTTTTTCATCCACAAGCTGCGATGACTGATATTGTTTGCACCTTTACAACAATCTTTTGATGCTTGTTTCATATTATGTGAAATTAATTTTTCTATTAACTGTTAAAAAAAATGGTCAGAATCAACTATTAATAAATATCTTCTGTTTCGAGCACACTGGTTGGAACAAACTCCATGTAATCGAACATAAATTCACCACCACTGAGGCCTTTAACGTAAAACACATGATGTCCGGCTTTTGGAAAATTGAATTGTCCCAAAATTCTGCGTAAAATAGCATTGCTATATCGTGCATTTTCTCCGCTTGTCCAACCCGGAGTAATAACTTTATAACAAGCCGGACCTTTCATATATCCTCGGTTACGCATCATTTTATCGTTTTCAAATCCGTTTGGATCATCAGGTATCGAACCTGGAAGTTGCCATCCGTTTTCTGTAGCAAGCGTGTTTAAGTTGAGCGGAACTCCACACGGAATACCATCGAAGTATAATTGTGCGACTCCACGTTTGCCATTCGTTAAATAGCCAAACCGAACTTCATAAGTACCGGCAGGAATCGGAGGTGTGATAATTGAAAAATCGTACAACTTGCCTGATGTAGCATTAAGGAATATTTCGTCTCCTTCATAATTCTGAAACTTATGATAACCAGCCAAATAACCAACTACAGTTTGTTCGGATGAAGTTATGCGTGAGATATAACCACGAGGCAACTGAAAGTGCAAACTCGGTTCGTTATACATTTCAGAAACAGTATTTTGTTTCAGACGGCTACCTCGCATATTGTTGTTAGTAAGTTCGGGGAAGAAACTCGATGAGTCGAATCGCAAACGCTTAGTTGAAAGTTCATTATCAACATCCTGACTATATGCAAGAATACCATTTATTTCATGAAAAACGCCGTTTGTAGCATCGTAATCGTAACTGCCATTTACAATCTGAATAACTTGTCCGGTTTCACGAATATAATTAATGAGATTGGTTCGGTTTGTAGCTCTCTCTTTTTTAATTTCAATTAAAGTATTAGGACACATCGTTTCGATATATTCGTACATATCGCGTGTTTTGAGCATGTGATTGGTATCGTATGCATCAATAAACTTATCGTAATTTAGCTGTTTTTCAATCAAGTGATACGCAATAAACCTGTTCAGTGAATTCCTACGATTTTTCACATCGGTAATTCCCGCATCTTCGGGATAAACTGCATCATAAATTTCTGCAGCTTTTGCTTTCATACTGGCAATGTCTGTGATCCCGTTAGCGTTATAGGTAGCATTGCTTTCCAATAATACTGTATATCCATACTTTCGGTATTGGGGGACTTCCTGATAAAACCACTGTCCCATATCCTTTGTAACAGTTACCAACGACTTGTATTGAGAAGGATCATAGGTTTTATCTCTATCCTTCAACAGAGAATCTGCTAATCCGGTTAATACCAATGCTTCGTAAAAAAGAGAAAAACGTTTGTCTTTGGCAATAGCTTCAACAATACCGGCACGTGTAGGATCAAGTACACGATCGATAATGTGAACATATCCGTTATGTACTCTTACATCTTTGTTGAGTATGAGTCCACCTCTTTTCAATGGTGTACGATTTACATACGTTGTGCCCGAATCGGTAAAAAATATTGAAATATATCTTTCACTCATGGATAAATCAGGAAGGCGGCCGTTTACAAAATTCACATACGAGAGCGCAGAACCATTAATAATATGGTCGTAAGCAATAATTTTAAGTGAATCAAGCGTAAAATCTTTCAATGATTTTTTGCCTTTTTCCTGATAATACATTTTCATAGCATCGTTGGTAGGTGCAAAACAGGTAAAGTATCCGTAGGCATTGAGTAATCCAGTTACTTTGGTTGTATCAAGCAGGCGTGCAAATTCTGTAAAAATTGTGGTATCCTTTAAATACTGTCCCATCATTCTATCCTTAAAAGTATATAGATTATCGCCCACATTATCAGGGTCGCATGATGGTAAAGTACATAAAAACAAACTTACTGAAGCAACAGCAAGAAGTGTTTTCACATTATGTTTAATTTCGTTAATTATCATATTAAATTCTTTATTTTGATTTTAAATCCAATCCATATCTTATTTAATAAAAAATTCATCAATAAAAACCAATCTATCTCGACGATGTTTCTCCTGACTCTTTGTAATAAGGATTTTGCTCCAATTTTGGGTTTGCCGATAATTCGGATTTAGCAATTGGCATGTACATGGCATCGAGTACAGGAGCGCCAAGCGAAACGGTTGTTCCTTTTGATTTATGATCAACAAAATCGTTCAAAATTGATGTATTACCACTACGACGAGCATAGCGTACAAGATCGAACCAACGCTTTCCCTCGAAAAGAAACTCACGATGACGTTCACGTAACACTAAACTTTCCATCTCAGCTTTGGTGGAATAATTTGCAAATTGCAGTGAATCTTGCGATTCGTTTGAGCGCAGATACACCTTATTCACGAGTTTTAGTGCTTCTTTTTGGTTTTCTTCTCCCGAAATTTGAGTCAAAGCCTCTGCCTTCATCAACATAACTTCGGGTAAACGGTAAATGATCCAATTAGGAGTATTTGAACGTATTGAATAAATACTCGATCCATCAACGTTCTCACGACGCGGATTTCCAACATATTTATATATGTAGTCGAACCTTAAAATGCATATAACATAAAGATTATCAATAAAATATCTTTAAAAATAGTTGTGTATATCTGCAAGTTTTCGTATATTCGATGCGTAATTCTTGCAAATAAATTATGTTACCAAAGAAGAAAGATACCACTCAGGGGAGTATGTTTTTTGGATTGGAGGATACACTTAACCAAAAACACTCGATGTACATTTTAGCCAACAAGGTTAATTGGCAGTTGTTTGAAGATTCGTTCGCACCACTGTATTGTTTGGATAATGGACGTCCAGCCAAACCGATTCGATTAATGGTTGGATTGTTGATATTGAAGCATTTGCGTAATATCTCAGACGAAAGTGTGGTAGAGCAATGGAGTGAAAATGTTTATTACCAATACTTCTGCGGTCAGAAAGAGTTTGTTCCTATTGAACCGTGCGAAGCCTCTGAGTTAGTTCATTTTCGTCACAGGATTGGCGAATCCGGGATTGAACTGATACTCAAAGAAAGTATTCGGGTAAATGGTAATGACAGCAATGATTCAACGGCCAGTATTGACACTACTGTTCAGGAAAAGAATATCACTTTTCCCACAGATAGCAAATTGCACCGAAAGATTATTGACAAATGCAAGAAGATAGCAGAGAAAGAAAATCTGCCAGTTCGTCAAAGCTATACACGCACGTTAAAGAAATTAAGTTTAGATCAGCGTTTCAGGAATCATCCACGTAACAAGTGGAAAGCCAGAAAAGCCGATAGAAAAGAGAAAATCATTGCAGGCAGATTAGTTCGTGAGTTGGAGAGAAACTTATCCCCCGATTCGAGATATCAATCAGACATTGATTTGTTTAAGCGTATTTTAAATCAGAAAAAGAGCGACAAGAACAAAATTTATTCTGTGCATGAACCTGATGTTCAATGCATATCCAAAGGGAAAGAGCACAAGAAGTATGAGTTTGGGAATAAGGTATCAATCATTTACACCCAAACCACAGGTGTGATAATTGGCGCTATGGGTTTTAGAAATCCGTATGATGGACACACAATAGAACCGGCACTGGAACAAACAGAAAGGCTATTAGGCAAAAGAACCCTAAAGACATTAATTGGAGACAGAGGTTACAAAGGGAAAAGACAAATTAACGATACGACAATCGAAATTCCAAAACCTTTCAACAACAGAAAACAATCTCAATATCAGCAAAATAAACTAAAGAAGCAATTTAGGAAAAGAGCTGCCATAGAACCTATAAATGGTCATTTAAAAACTGACCACCGCTTAAATCGTAATTTCTACAAAGGAATTACAGGCGATAATATTAATGTGATGCTGGCAGCAGCTGCATTTAACTTCAGAAGGATGATGAATAAATGGAAATCATCTTTTTGGCTCGTATTTAAAATACAAATTGTTAATTTGATAAACTCTATGTTTTACCAAATCAACAATTCTTTAAAACTAAAATGGGCTTTTTAAGGCTCGACTATGTAATAACTTCCTCCCGATTGCCAGTAAGAATCTTTTGCTCTGATATCGTTTACACTTTCCACAATTGTTGAAGAAATTTTGTAATTAAAAGGTGAATAAGCTCCGGATTGAGTACCCGCAGGTTCGTATGCCAAAGGAACCGGAAAACTAATTTCACCAAGATTCTGTGTGTTTGATCCGTAAAGTTCGAATAATGCATTGTTTCTTCTGGTGTCATCATCAAATTGTAACTCAAAAATGCTTTCGTCGGAATTTCCGAAATAAAAAATCTGGCTGTACATTATCAACGGGTTCACAAGTTTCAGTTTTGGATTCTGAAGCACAAGATTACAACTTTCAATACAATTCTGATACTGTTCGTCCCAAAGATAAACATCGGCAAGTAATGTATTGATGGCATCGAGTGTAATACGTCCTTTGTTATACGTTCGAACTCCATATTCAGCACGTGCATATTGACGGGCTATTTTCAAATCACGAATTATATTATCGATAATCGTTCGTTCGGTATCCTTAGGCACTTGAAATTCTTCTCCATCATTTCCATCGTCAATGGTTGGTTTTTCAATCCAAGGTACTTCGTTAAAAGCCCTGAGCAGATAAAAATAGGCTAATGACCGTATAGTTAGCACTTCGGCACGCACTCGATTCAGATCGTCGGGTGTAAAGTTATTATCACGTTCGAGCACTAAAGGAGCATAATGCAACAAAGTATTGCAGTAATTAATTACTGTATAAAATGATCCCCACTGACAGTATGCATTTGTTGGAACAAGATCACCGTCGAGTATGCGTTTCATAGCGTTTCTTTCAGCCGGGAAACCACTTCCTTCAATCATATTATCGGAACGAAGTTCACCCCACACTATCATACGATAAATGACAGCCTCTTCTGTTAGTCCGCGATAACACGATGCAAGAACTGCATTCACATCTTCTTCAGACATCCAGAAATCTTCGAGTACTATTTTACTTTCAGGTCTTAAATCGAGCCAGTCCGTACACGATGTATTCAGAATTAAAAGACTGATTATTAGTATTTTTATAATGCTTTTCATATAGTTTCTTATTCGATAGTTTATGAAGTTTATCAGTTTATCAGTTTATAAAGTTCAATGGTTTCAGAGTTTCAGGGTTTCAGAGTTTCAGGGTTATCAGCTTGATTAATTTAAAATGAAAACTCATTTACACTCTCTATGTCTGCTGTCCGTTGTCTTTGTTCTTAAAGTCCTACTGAAACACCAAGTGTCATATCCTTCGAACGTGGCGTTTGATTATTATCGGTACTTAAACCCAACGAACCATATCCAACTTCAGGATCCACACCTGTATATTTTGTGAGCACAAATAAATTGTTGAATGTTAAATATAAGTTGAGACGATTTAACCTAAGCCTTTTAGTTACATCCGAAGGAACGGAATAATTAAACGTAACATATTTCAAGCGGAGGAATGATCCATCTTCCACATATCGGTCACTTCCCAGCCAGTTGTAACCATAAAGGTGCAAAGCACGCGGCATATTGGTTATATCCCCATCCTTACGCCAACGCCAGTTCACGGCGACACTCTGATTATTGTCGTAATACATATTTTCAGCATTCATACGCGCCATATTTACAATTTTATTTCCCAAGCGGAAATTGAAGAACATATTAAGTGAAAGCGATTTATAGCGGAATGTCGGTCCAAAACCTCCGTTCACTTTCGGATTTGAATTTCCTAAATAAACTATATCGAGTTCATCTATACTTCCATCGTTGTTAATATCCTCGTAAATAGCATCGCCTCCACGAAATTTGTACGGATTTCCACCACCTTTACCGTAATAATTAAAATACATTGGTTTTGGATTTCCATCCTGATCGGTAATTACATTTCCCTTCGCATCTTTAGCCACAGGTGCATTCGTATGTTCAGGAGTATATTCGTCCCACTGATAAACTCCTTTGTATCGGAAGCCATAAATCGAACCAAATGAATTGCCCTTTTGTACACGTGTAAGATACGAACCGTTGAAATAATTAAAATCCTGATTATAACTGTCCAGTATGCTTTGATTTAAATCAATTAATGTATTCTTATAGTTCGACAGGTTAAATCTGAAATCCATGCTGAAATTTTTGGTTTTCACAAAACGATTGGCATAAAAGTTCAGTTCCCAACCATCGTTGTCCATAGTTCCGCCATTAATGTACGACAAGCTTCCGTAACCCGACGAAGAGGAAATTGCCACATTGCGGAAAAGCAGGTCAACAGTACGTTTGTTGTAAAAGTTCAGGTCGAAAATGTACTTATCGTCAAACAACCCAAGGTCAAGACCATAGTTAAACGATGAGGTTGTTTCCCATTTTAAACTTTTCAATCGGGGTGAGTCAGGTCTGATTGCCGACATGTCAATATATGTTCCGTAGGTTACATAACGACTGAAATGCAAATATTCTTCTCCGGGTTGATTTCCGCTGATACCCCAGGCAGGACGTATGGCAAGCAAACTCAACCATTTTTTTTGTTTTTGCATGAATGGTTCGTCCGAAATTATCCATTTGAGTGAAATGCCCGGAAAATTTCCAAACTTATTGCCATCGCCAAATTTGGTACTTCCATCTCTGCGAAGTGTGGCACTTGCTATATAACGACCTTTGTAACTATAATGTGCACGTCCCATAATGGCAAGCGAACGCCATGAAGAATAAGCTGTTCCTGACCCAAGTAAATAAGCATCGGCAGTAGGATCAATAGCTATAGCTGAAGGCACCGAATAGGAAACAGCACTTTGTCCGGCTGAATTTCCAACATTGATCTGAAACGATC
>CAYNGF010000084.1:0-16369 GCA_964396515.1 uncultured Paludibacter sp. | reverse complement strand
ATGCTTTGGCGTTTGCCCTATTTTTTTTCTAAATATGTTTGTCGGTCAGTAGTGATTAGATATAAATCAATGCTTCATTAGATTATTCTGAAAATTTGACAATACTCAGAAAAGTCATATAAACCATTTAAAATGTAAAAAAATAAAACCAATTCTGTATTTTAAGAGTGATGAACATTTCGTATCTTTGCATCGTAAAAATTCATTTCAACATCACTAATATTGTAATTTTAAATACATTACAAATATGAATTATCAAACAAATTAAAAATATATATTTATGGAAGAATTAAATGCGATAGTGCAGCAGGTAGTACAGGTTTCACCAATAATGAAGGTTTTCAGAATTGCACCGCTTGGCTGGGAATTGCCCGATTTTAAACCCGGTCAATTTGTTGCTATTGGTTTGCCACCTACAGCAAGCAAATGTGAAGAAGCAACCGAAGAACCGGTAGAACCAGATCCTGATAAACTTATAAAAAGAGCATACTCCGTAGCTTCATCGAATTTATCGAAAGATTATGTGGAATTTTACATAACGCTCGTACATTCAGGAGCACTTACTCCTCGCCTTTTCAATTTGAAAATCGGAGATAAAATATGGCTTGGAGGCAAATTTGTAGGTATGTTCACACTTGATCAGATTGAGGAAAACCAGAACATAATTCTGATTGGCACTGGTACCGGTGTTGCACCGTATATGAGCATGTTGAGAACTGACGCTTTGCACCGTAAAGGAAACATCGTTGTAATTCACGGAGCCTCAAACTCATGGGATCTTGGCTACTCATCGGAATTGAATCTCTTGCAGATTCTATCCCCAAAATTCAAATACATACCTACCATTACATTCCCTGAAAGAGAATACGTACCTTGGCCGGGTCGCACACAATTCATTCACGAAATTTGGCAGGAAGGCGCAATAGAAAAACTATGGGGTTTTAAACCAACACCGGAAAATACACATATTTTCTTGTGTGGAAATCCGCGTATGGTTACCGGTATGATAGAAGAACTTGAAAAAGAAGGATTCAAAGAACATACACGTAAGGAACCGGGACAAATTCATGTTGAGAAATTTAATTAAAATGTACCCTGAAATGCTATAAACATTTTCTACGGAATTATTAATTCAAAAAAATTAACTTCACAAAATTATTTAACAAAAAGGGAAGCCCACCAAGACTTCCCTTTTGTGTTATTATTTTTTTACAATTACACCCCAAGTGATGCACGTGCTGCTTCAACTTTTTTATTTGCGGCTTCATTTGCAGCATCGTAATCGGCACGGGTTTTCATTTCGCCACGTACTTCGATATAAAATTTTATCTTCGGTTCTGTACCCGAAGGTCGAACAGAAATTTTTGTACCATCTTCGGTAAAATACTGTAGAACATTGGATTTGGCAGGCATATCCAATTCAAATATTTCACCCGATGCAACATTGGTCATTGTAAGCGATTCGTAATCTTTGATAATTTTCACCGGTGAGCCTGCAAGTTCTTTTGGCGGATTCGCACGAAAATCTTTCATAATTTGTGCTATTTCTTCTGCACCAGTCTTTCCCTTTCTCACTACTGAAATTCCCTTTTCTATACCAAATCCAAATTCAAGATAAATATCCTGCAACAATTCAAACATTGATTTTCCATTATCTTTTGCCCATGCAGCGATTTCAGCCATCAATGCGCAGGACGAAACCGCATCTTTATCACGGACAAAAGTTTCAGGCAAAAAGCCATAACTTTCCTCTCCTCCACCAATATATTCTTTTAGTCCTTCGTTCTCACGCATTACAGCAGCTATCCATTTAAACCCTGTATAGCAGTCAAAACATTCTACACCGAAACTATCTGCTATTTGCTTTATAATTTCAGTTGTAACAATGGTTTTTACCACATATTGTTTCCCGTTGAGTTTGCCAAGTTCTTTCCAACGTCGAATCAGGTAATAAACAAAAATAAGTGCCGTTTGATTTCCGTTTACCAAGATCCACTCTCCTTTATCATCTTTTACAGCAATACCCATACGATCGGCATCAGGATCCGAAGCCATAACAAGTTCCGCATCTGTCTCTCTCGCTTTATTAACTGCCATTTCAAGCGCAACCGGTTCTTCAGGATTTGGAGAAATAACAGTAGGGAAATTTCCACTTATAACATCCTGCTCCGGAACATTGATAATATTTGTAAAACCGTATTCTTTTAATGTCCTTGGTATCAACTTGATACCGGTTCCATGAATAGGTGTATAAACAATTTTCATATCCTTGTTTCGCTCAATTGCTTCGGGCGATAGTGATATCGATTTAATTTTATCGATATAAATCTTATCAATTTCTTCGCCGATAATTTCAATTAATTCCGGATTTCCTGCAAACTTTATTTCATCAACATTTTTAATTTTCTCAACTTCAGTAATAACATTTACGTCGTGAGGTGCAATCATTTGTGCTCCATCGTTCCAATATGCTTTATAGCCGTTATATTCTTTAGGGTTGTGTGAAGCAGTAAGTATTATACCACTCTGACAGCCAAAATGACGAATAGCAAACGAAATCTCAGGTGTCGGTCGCAAATCTTCGAAAAGATAAACTTTTATTCCGTTTGCTGTAAAAATATCGGCTGATATTTCGGCAAATTTACGGCTGTTGTTACGACAATCATGACCTATAACTACGCTTATTTGTGGCACATCAGGAAATTGCGCCTTCAAATAATTGCTTAAGCCCTGTGTAGCAGCACCTACAGTATAAATATTCATTCGGTTTGTTCCTGCTCCCATTATTCCGCGTAATCCGCCTGTTCCAAATTCAAGATCACGGTAAAAAGATTCTATAAGCTCGGTTTTATCCTCAGCATCCATCATTTTTTGTACTTCAGACTTTGTTTGCGCATCATAATTACCGGTTAGCCATGTCTGAGCTCTTGCAATTACATCGTTAAGCAATGTGTTGTTTTCCATACAAGTTTCTATTTAATATATTGAATTAATTTAATTTTAAAATCACTAAAAATACGTCTAAAAAGTAAATCACAAAGACAGTTCTTTCTGAAAATAATCAATTGTTTTTATCAATCCTTCATCGAGTTGAACAACAGGTTTCCAACCATTTAGTAATGTTGTAGCTTTGGTGATATCCGGCTGACGTTGTTTCGGATCGTCTTCAGGCAATGGTTTATATACAATTTTTGATTTAGAACCTGTCAACTCTATAACTTTTGTAGCCAGTTCGAGCATTGAAAACTCGTTTGGATTACCGATATTAATCGGTCCGGTAATTGTATCATTGGTTGCCATCATTCGTATCATACCTTCGAGCAAATCATCAATATACTGAAAACTCCTCGTTTGACTGCCATCTCCAAAAATTGTAATATCCTCACCTTTAAGGGCTTGAACAATAAAATTTGAAACTACTCTTCCATCATTGGGATGCATACGAGGTCCGTAAGTATTGAAAATACGTACAATTTTAATTCTTACACCATTTTGTCGGTGATAATCCATAAATAATGTTTCAGCGCAACGTTTACCTTCGTCGTAACAAGAGCGAATTCCAATTGTATTTACATTTCCCCAATATTCTTCCGGCTGTGGATGAACAATTGGGTCGCCATAAACTTCTGAGGTTGATGCTTGTAAAATCTTAGCTTTCAGACGTTTTGCTAATCCAAGCATATTTATTGCACCCATTACAGATGTTTTAACTGTTTTAATAGCATTGTACTGGTAATGAACCGGCGATGCAGGACATGCGAGATTGTAAATTTCGTCAACCTCTGCCATATATGGTGTTGTTATATCGTGTCTTACCAGTTCAAAATAAGGGTGTGACAAATTATGTTCAATATTTTTACGTCTTCCGGTAAAAAAATTATCCAAACAAATAACTTCATGTCCTTCTTTCAGCAATCGGTCACATAAGTGTGACCCTACAAACCCGGCGCCACCTGTTATTAAAATTCTGCTCATTATTAATTGTTTTTGTATTTTATCAATCAAATAACTCAATTTACGATAGCACCAGTCAATTTGAGTTACAAAATTGCAAAAGTAACATTTTATCGGGTTATTGAAATATTTATATAACTGATTATGTTTATTTTATATATAAAATATTTAAGAATAGTTTATAAAATTGCAATGAGAATATATATGTTTAATATTTTGATATTATATATTCGCAAAAATTAAATCAATTTTCACCCTTTAAGAGCACGTCTGCCAATACTTAGATAATTAAATCCAAATTCTTCTACTTGTTCCAAATCAAAAATATTTCTTCCATCAAAAAGTACCTTTCGGCTCATTAGTTTTTCCATAACTTTAAAATTTGGAAGACGAAATTCGCTCCACTCGGTAATAACAGCAAGTGCATCAGCTCCAATGAGTGCTTCGTACATATCTTTGGCAAAATTTATTTTATTTCCAAGTATGCGCTTTGCTTCGTTCATTGCAATAGGGTCATATGCAGTTATATTTGCGCCCTGTTCAAGCAATTTTTCAATAATAGTTAAGGATGGTGCTTGACGCATATCGTCAGTTTCAGGTTTAAACGATAATCCCCATATTGCAATATGTTTTCCACTGAGTTGACCGCCGAAATAATTATAAATTTTGTTGTAGAGCAATGATTTCTGGTTTTGATTAACTTCTTCTACTGCTTTGAGTACTTTTAATTCGTAACCGAAATCAGATGCAGTTTTAATCAAAGCTTGAACATCTTTGGGAAAACATGAGCCACCATAACCTACCCCGGGATATAGAAATTTTGAGCCAATACGCGGATCTGAGCCAATTCCTTTCCGCACCATATTTATATCAGCTCCTACAATTTCGCAAAGATTGGCAATGTCATTAATAAAACTGATTTTAGTGGCGAGCATTGCATTTGCGGCGTATTTTGTCATCTCTGCAGATGTAATATCCATAGTAATAATAGGATGTCCGTTGAGCACGAATGGTTTATAAAGCCGTTTGAGCACTTTCTCTGCATTTTCAGATTCAACACCGATTACAATTCTGTCAGGTTTCAAAAAATCGTCAATAGCATTCCCTTCTTTTAAAAATTCAGGATTCGATGCCACATCGAAATCAATAGAAATACCACGCTTATCAAGTTCGTACTGAATAGCATCTCTGACTTTTGCTGCTGTTCCAACCGGCACAGTACTTTTCGTTACAACTACAGTGTAATTATTCAGGTTCTTCCCAATTTGACTTGCAACTCCTACAACATAACTCAAATCGGCACTTCCATCTTCATCAGGTGGAGTTCCAACAGCAATAAAAATTGCATCACTTTCATTTACCACTTCATCAAGATTTGTTTTAAAAAACAAACGCTCTTTAGCTACATTACGTTTAACAATATCTTCCAAACCTGGCTCATAAATAGACATTACACCATTATTCAGGTTGTTAATTTTATTTTCATCAACATCAACACAATGTACTAATGCGCCTGTTTCAGCCAAACATGCACCGGTAACAAGACCGACATACCCAGTTCCAACTATAGAGATATTCACTTTGAATTAAATTTAAAAAGTTAAAAAATAAATCGATTAATGTTTTATGTTCGGCATTTCAAGACCGTAACCCTTTTTCTTGTCTTCTGCTTTAAGCAGAAATGCAAAAACTACCGCTAAAATACCGAAAAAAGTAAAAATCAACATTGGTAATGTATAATTGTAAGTATTTACTGTTAGCCCTTCGCGTACGGTTTGACCTGTTATACAATATTTATCCAGAACCCATCCGATGAGTGCAGGAACACCCATTAAACCCCAGTTTTGAACCCAAAAAATTAATGCATAAGCTGTACCTAATTGCTTTTCAGGAATAATTTTCGGAACCGATGGCCACATGGCTGATGGTACAAGTGAAAATCCGATACCAAGCAACAGAATTAAAACAATTGCAATAACCCAATTATGAATAAAAGGCATGGAAAACATTAAATGAACAAAAATTAGAATTAATGATCCCAAAATCATTATCGAAGCTCCTTTTCCTTTACGATCGTAAATTCCCCCAAAAAGTGGTGTAAGAAGGATATTACCAAATGGAAGTAAAGCGGGAATGGCACCTGCTAACGACTCTTCCACTCCGAATTTATTAACCATCAGATCGGCAGCATATTTTAAAAATGGAAAAACGGCTGAATAAAACAAAACACATAGGATGGCAATATACCAAAAACCCTTGTTGCCGATTATTTCAACAATATCTTTCAATTTGAATTCATCTTCAGAACTTTTTGTTTCCTCTTTACTCACGGATGCATCCAGTTTTTTGTCCATAAAAGTGTACATAAAGAATGAAATCAAACCAATACACAACATAATAAGACATACAAGAATGGGTCTTGACACATCTATATGACCGAAAGCTTTAGCTATAGGCACAGAAGTTGATAGTGCGAGGGCTGTACCTAAACGTGCGGTTGCCATTTCAAGTCCCATTGCCAAAGCAAGTTCTTTGCCTTTAAACCATTTATAAATCACCTTCGAAACTGTGATACCTGCTACTTCAACACCTACGGCAAAAATTGCAAAACCAATTCCTGCTACAACAACCTGACTTTTTATCCCAAATATCATTTGTCCATCAAGAGAATGTGTCGAAACTGCCCAATATTTAATTAAAGTTCCTGTAACCATCACGATAGCAGCTCCCAAACCGGTAAACCTTACACCCATTTTATCGAGAATAATGCCTCCTATGATTAGCATACCTAAAAAAACATTGAACCAACCGTAAGCGCTGTTAAAAAAACCAAAATCACTACTTGACCACCCTATTTGACCTTCTAAGAGTCCTTTAAGTGGTGCCATAATGTCGGTAAGATAATAGCCGCAAAGCATGGTAAATGCAACTACTGCTAATGCAGTCCATCGGGCAGCTGCAGATTCGCGGAGCGAAGATGAAATCTTTTCTGTCATAAACTTTATTATTTAAAATTTTGTTAGTACATTGATTTAAATGCAAAGCTACTGAAAAATTTTGCTTTATCATCATGTATGACAAAATTACCGACTTAGAATATTCATTTTTTATACGGTATTATTTTTGTTAGTTTGATAAAATCTGAATGATTTTTGGGAAGTAGTAAAAAGAAACATTTTTTCAAAATAAATTCAAACTGCATAAAAAGCTGCAGTATTTTTTTATAATTTTGTAAACAACACTTAGCAAACTTATATGTTAGTCAACTATACAGAACAATTACATAATGTACTTGTATTCAGCACACAAGAGGCAGAGCGATTGGGCAACAACTATGTTGGTCCTGAACATTTATTACTCGGACTTTTACGAAACGGCACCGGAAAAGCTATAGATATACTCAATCAGCTGCATATTAACACGCAAAGAGTTAAACAAAGTATTGAAAGTCAGATTCGCACAGATGCAGAACCTACGGGCAATGAAATTCCTTTGTTAAAAAGTACAGAACGAATAAAAAAACTGATGGAACTTGAATCAAAATCAATGTCATCGGAAATGGCAGATACCGAACATCTTTTACTCGCAATTTTAAAAGATAAAAACAATCTTGCTACCGATGTGCTTACTGATGAAAACATCACCTACGAAAAAGCAAAAGCATTGATGGACATTCCTCAGGATACACCGCTTATGGGACAAAATTTTCAGGATGACGATGAAGAAGACGACGACCCACGTGGTAAACAAAAAAACCGAGGTGCCGGTACTCCTAAACAGTCGGACACACCTGCATTAGACACCTTTGGAACTGATATAACAAAAGCAGCAATGGAAAATCGTTTAGATCCCATTGTGGGTCGTGAACGTGAAATTGAACGTCTTGCTCAAATTTTAAGTCGCCGAAAAAAGAATAATCCTGTACTGATTGGCGACCCAGGAGTTGGTAAATCTGCAATTGTTGAAGGTCTTGCTTTACGTATAGTGCAACACAGGGTTTCGAGAATACTTTTCGACAAACGTGTGGTATCACTTGACATGGCTTCTATTGTTGCAGGTACAAAATATCGCGGACAATTTGAGGAACGTATTAAAGCTATTTTGAACGAACTTCAAAAAAATCCCAACATTATATTATTTATCGATGAAATTCATACTATAGTAGGTGCCGGAAGTTCTCCCGGATCACTTGATGCTGCAAATATGCTGAAACCTGCACTTTCACGGGGTGAAATTCAGTGCATTGGTGCAACCACGCTCGATGAATACAGACAGAGCATTGAGAAAGATGGAGCACTCGAACGCCGATTCCAGAAAATAATGGTTGACCCGACAACTGCAGAAGAAACGCTGCAAATTCTTGAAAATATACAGGACAGATATGAATATCATCATAATGTACGATACACTCCTGAAGCAATAAAAGCATGCGTAAGACTTACCGACCGCTATATCACCGACCGTTGTTTCCCTGATAAAGCAATCGATGCTTTGGATGAAGCAGGTTCAAGAGTTCATATCGGAACAGTATCAGTTCCGCCGGAAATTGAAGAACTTGAAAAACGAATTGAGGAACTCAAAAAAGAAAAAATGCGAGTGCTCAGCGAACAAAAATATGAACTTGCAGGACCAATTCGTGATCAGGAAAAACAATGTCAGTATCAACTTGACGATGCCATTCGTCGATGGGAACAGGAATCTGCAAAACATCCAGAAACCGTTGATGAAGAACAAGTTGCCGAAGTAGTAGCAATGATGTCAGGCATTCCTGTACAACGTATAGCTCAGGCTGAAGGCTTAAAACTCCGTCAGATGAAAGAGGCATTGACCGGCAAAGTTATCGGACAGGATGAAGCTGTAGAAAAAATTGTGAAAGCAATTCAGCGAAACAGAATTGGTCTGAAAGACCCGAACAAACCAATAGGTTCATTTATATTTCTTGGACCAACAGGTGTAGGTAAAACACATTTGGCTAAAATTCTTGCCGAGTTTATGTTCGACAGCCCTGATGCTTTAATACGCGTTGATATGAGTGAATATATGGAAAAATTCAGTGTGTCAAGGCTGATTGGAGCTCCTCCGGGTTATGTTGGATACGAAGAAGGCGGACAACTTACTGAAAAAGTAAGACGTAAACCTTACTCAATCGTTTTACTTGACGAAATTGAAAAAGCACATCCTGATGTTTTCAACCTGTTGCTTCAAATGATGGATGAAGGTAGATTAACCGACAGTTTGGGAAGAAGAATTGATTTTAAAAATACGATTATTATCATGACTTCAAACGTGGGAACACGACAATTGAAGGATTTTGGTAAAGGCGTAGGATTTAACACTTCACCTGAAACACCTATCGATTCTGATTTCTCCAGAGGAGTAATTCAGAAAGCATTGAATAAAACTTTTGCACCTGAATTCTTGAATCGCGTAGATGAAGTTATCATGTTTGACCAGTTAAGCCGCGATTCCATCAAAAAAATAATTGATCTTGAACTCAAAGGATTGTTTAGTAGGGTTACTGCAATGGGCTACAAACTTGAACTTAGCAACGAAGCTAAAGATTTTATTGCTGATAAAGGTTATGATGTTCAGTTTGGAGCACGTCCGTTAAAAAGAGCTATTCAGCATTATTTAGAAGATGAATTGGCTGACATAGTCCTATCCGGTGTCCTTCACGAAGGTGATACTATTTTGATGGATTTAAATGAATCAAAAGATGGTATCAAAGCCTTTCACAAAGCAGAAGGCATTGCACCTGTTGTAAATTAATTTTAAAAGATAAACGAAAATTTACAACAAATTTTTTGTTGCATTAAAATCAAAAACCTAAGGTAATTCGAAAAATACCTTAGGTTTTTTAATGGTGATTTGGACAAACTAAAACCCGGTTTTATAACTCCCAGGCAAGTGCGCTGGCTCCAAGAATTGCAGCATCCGCTTCTTTCAATTCTGAGAAAAGAATTTTAATTTTCCCTTTCCAAATTTTTAGCAGATTTTCTTCCATACTCTCTACTATGGGTTCCAGAATCAAATTTCCTGCCTTAGATAAGCCGCCAAAAAGTATGATGGCTTCGGGAGCACTAAAAGCTACAAAATCAGCAAATGCCTGACCGAGGATTTTTCCGGTAAACGCAAATATTTCTTTTGCCACTTCATCGCCTTCCACAGCAGCATCAAAAACATCTTTTGAAGTAATACTTTCAGCGGGAATGTTTCTTAAAAGGCTATTTTTGTTGGTAGTTTCAAGAATTTCGCGAGCAGTACGTGCTACTCCGGTAGCAGAAGCATAAGTTTCCAAACAACCGGAACGACCGCAACCACAAAGACGGCCATTGTTTCGCATTACATTAACATGGCCAAGTTCACCTGCAAAACCATCGTGTCCGTAAACAAGTTTTCCGTCGATTACAATTCCACTACCGACACCTGTACCGAGTGTAATCATTATAAAATTTTTCATTCCACGTGCAGCTCCATAAGTCATTTCACCAATAGCCGCAGCATTAGCATCGTTGGTTAATGCAGCTGGAATTCCGAATTTTTCACTCATTAACTTAGCGAATGGAATTATTCCCTTCCATGGAAGATTAGGTGCAAACTCTATATTACCTGTATAATAATTTCCATTTGGAGCACCTATACCAATACCTTTGAATTTTTCTACGCCACCGGCGGCTTTAATAAGTTTAATTAACTCATCGTACAAGTCCTGAATATAAAGATTTACGTCGGAATGAGTTCCGGTTTTTATAGCGCTTTTTGAAATAACATTTCCGCGGGCATCCACCACACCAAATACTGTATTGGTGCCACCCATGTCCATACCTATAACATAAGGTTTATTCATAATATTTTAAAATTTGTGTTTTGTGTTTAGTGTTGATGTAAAAACACGGTACACGAAACTCATAACTATTAATTAATTTCTTATTATTCTACAGGAATATCTTTGTTTACATTTTTGCAGCCATATATGGCATACCAAAGCATGTATGCAACACACGCAAACATTACCCAGTAACTGTTCAAATAGCCAAATGCATCGGCAACATAACCCTGTATAAGCGGAACGATACCACCACCCATAACCATAACCATAAATATACCCGATGCAGCTTCGGTGTATTTACCAAGCCCTTCAACAGCGAGATTGAAAATTCCACCCCACATAATAGAAGTACATAAACCACAAAGTACAATAAATAAAATATTAATAGGCATTTGAGTAGTTTCAAGTGAAATATTTATAGGAATTGGAACTGTAATATTTGTAGGCAGAAAAATTGCTAATGTAAGGAACAACAATCCGACAGCAGAAACTGTAATCATCATAGCACGACTCGATACTTTTGCACCAATGGAAGCACCTGTGAGCCTTCCTACAAGCATAAGAAGCCAGTAAAGTCCTACGATAATACCTGCAAGACCAGCATCTTTATTTAAGCCGGCACAAGTTTTTCCGCTAATAATATCTTTTGCTTTCTGATATGAGTCTTCGCCTATAACTTTTTGTACATAACCTTCAGTAGATTTATTCTGCTGATCTTCAGTTTGTAGAGTTGAAAGATATGCTGGATCAGCTTGTTGTTTTTCGAATTCAGCAATTTTCTGAATGGCAACTTCTTCAGTAAAAGAGGTCATGTATAGATTTGCAGTACTTGGAATTCCGATTTCAACACCTACATACACAAAAATGGCGATTGTACCAAGCACAAAATGACGGAATGATAGGGGACTGTGTTTATCTTTTCCTGTATTTGTAGATTTTGCAACACGTTCTTTGTGAGGTTCGGGTATTTTTACAAAAGAAAGTACTACAAAGGCAAGAGCAAAAATTCCCATTGCAAGGAACAATGCAGGATTTGCTTTTTCGATTGTACGTCCCGCTTCGGCTCCCATAAGATAACCAACTAGCATAGGAGTTATGGTTGCTGCAATTGAGTTGATAGAACCTCCGAACTGAATTAACTGGTTTCCTTTATTTCCACCACCGCCAAGAGTATTAAGCATAGGATTTACAACAGCATTCAGCATACACATTGAAAAACCAGATATAAATGCTCCGGTAAGGTAAACAGCAAAACTACCTACCTGTCCTGATAGAAACTGAACTCCTACTCCTGTAAAACCAACTGCAATTGCAATAAGGGCTGTTTTTTTGTAACCGATATTTTTTAGCATTAATCCGGCAGGAATTCCCATAAATGCATAGGCTATGAAATTAGCAAAAAAGCCTAACTGCGACATAAAATTAGTTGCACCAAACTGTTTTGCAACAATTACGCCCATGGGACTTGGAAGCCCTGTTACGAATGCAATCATGAAAAATAAAGCAAACATCATTGCAATTGGCAATGTGTAATTTTTGTTTTCTTTGCTCATAATGTTATTCAAATGATATTAAAATTTAATTATTTAAAAGAATTTCATTTTTTCGACCTGCAAAATTAAAAAAATTATCACATTAACTACGGTTCAAAATCATATTTATTAATGACAATAAAATGTTTTAAAACATATTCCGGATGGCAAATCCTGACATTTCTTGTTTAAGATTTTAATTTTAACTGTTTAGCAAGTCATCTTTTACATTATATTTTTCTCTGTTCTCTGTTTTTTTGTCTTTTGTGTTTTATCTCTATTCTTTATTCTTTGTTCCATACTCTCACTTTAAATTCGCTTCCAGAAAATCAAACATTCTTTGATAAAGATGTCTGCGTGCAGGTTTTCCGGGAATACTGTGATTTTTATCAGTATAAATCTGCATTTCGAACTGCTTTCCGGCTTCTACAAGTTTTGCAGTATATAATAATGTATTCTGATAATGCACATTATCGTCGGCAGTGCCATGAATAATCAATAAACGTCCGTTAAGTTTATCCGCCTGCAAAATGGCTGAAGTATTTTCATAGCCTCTAAAATTCTCCTGTGGACGGTTCATAAATCGTTCAGTATAAGCTGTATTGTATAAACGCCAATCAGTTACAGGCGCCACAGATATACCAGCTTTAAAAATCTTTTCGCCTGTACTCATTGCCCAAAGCACAACTGAACCTCCGTAACTCCAACCCCAAATTGCTATTCTTTCTTTGTCAACAAAATTTTGTTTTCCCAAATATTTGGCAGTTTCCACCTGATCTTTCGCTTCGAAAATACCATTTTGCTGATAAGTAATTTTTCTGAAATCTTCTCCGCGTGCTCCTGTTCCACGACCATCGACACATGCTACCACATAACCTTTTGTGGCAAGAAAATATTCCCAACCTATACTCCATTTGTCGAGAACTTCCTGCGAGTTTGGTCCACTGTATTGCACCATTAGCACCGGATACTTTGTAGTCTGATTAAAATTCACAGGTTTAAGCATCCAACCATTGAGTTTCACATTATCTGAAGTTGTAAATGAGAAAAATTCTTTCCGAGGAAGATTGAGCGTTGCAAAATCTGCTTCTAGTTTTTGATTGTTGGCAAGTTCACGTATAAGTTTTCCGGAATTATTACGAATAGAAACATTTCCGGCAACAGTTAGTGAAGTGGCCATATCAATAAAATACGTTAAAGTGCTGTTGAAAACTGCATTATGAGTACCTTTGCCATCAGTCAGACGAGTTTTCTTACCTTTCAGATCAATAGAAAAAACATCGCGTTGCATGGGCAAAACTTCTGCCGACTGATAATAAATTACTTTTTTAGCTTCATCGTAACCATAATATGCAGTTACATCCCAACTACCTTTTGTAATTTGCTGAGCGAGTGTACCATTAATTTTATATTGATAGATATGACGATATCCATTTTGTTCACTTAGCATGAAAAAGAACTGATTGTCAGATGTAAATTGCACGTCATCGATAATCTGGTAATCAATATAACGTTTATCATCCATTCGTAAAACAAGTTTCGAAATTGTTGAGCGTGGATTTACAGTAAGAATATCGAGCCGGTTTTGGTTACGATTGAATTTGTAAACAAAAAGTTGTTCGTTATTATTAGTCCATTGAATACGAGGAACATAAAAATCTTCATTGGGTTCGCTAATTTTCATAACACGAGTAGTTTTATTGAAATCGTCGAAAACACAAACAGTAACTTTTGAATTAGCTTGTCCTGCTTTGGGATATTTAAAGCTAAAATCCGTTGGATAAAGTTCAATATCGGTTTTAGTATCTTTCTCAGTTCCAAATTTCTGAAAAGAAAATAAAGGCACATCTGCTTCATTAAATTTCAAGAATGCAAGTAGTTTACTATCCGGACTCCAAACAAAATGTCGGGTGCGTTCAAATTCTTCCTCATAAACCCAGTCGGGCGTTCCATTAATAATTTTACCTGTTTGACCATCGGTTGTAACAGCTGATTCGGTATTAAAATCGAGTTTTTTTATAAACAAATTATTTTCACGGGCAAAAGCAATATACCGACTATCGGGTGAAAACAAAGGTACTTCTTGCGGACCTCCATCAGAAAGAGGTATAAGTTCTCCTCGTTTGATATCAAAAACATAGTAGTCAGCAGTAAAAGTACGACGATATCTGTACTTTATATTCGTATAAACTAACAACTTGTTTTCGTTCGGACTGAATTCATATCCATTGATTCCTTTAAGTTTTATGTTCTTAATCCGTGAAATACTGAAAACTGTGTCAACAAAAGCAGCATTTTTATAACTGTATTTTACTACAGCTTTATTATCAATCAATCGAGTAAAATATTCTCCATCGTTCATGGAAACTGGTTGAACAAAACGTGCAGCACGATATTTACCATCGACGATATCGAAAAGTAATTCTGCTTTCGAAAACTGAAAAATAGCTGCAAATAGCAGTATAAGTGGCAAATGTTTCATTATTTATTATAAGTTTTAACCCCGATTGAGGTAATGTGAGTTTGAATTGACAATTATTAATTTAGTTAAACATGAAAATTTATATCTTCATGAACCATATAACGTGATGAAATTCTGTGTATTTTTGTTGTTGACAAAATTAACTGATTTTTTTGTTTTTTGATTGAAAATAAGTCCGGGTATTAACTTTTTAAATTCAAATACAGCAAATTTTATGAATCAGATTGAAATGAACAGTAATTTAGATAATGAAAATAAAAGCATTGGAATTTGTTTGAGTGGTGGCGCTGCACTGGGTTTTGGTCATATTGGCGCATTACAAGCCCTGGAAGATCAAGGCATTATCCCGGATTATGTATCAGGGTCAAGCATGGGAGCAATAATCGGAGCCTTTTATTGTGCAGGTTTCAGTCCGGAAGAATTACTGCAATTGATAAAAACCGATAAACTATATAAAATCACAAAATTAATGACTTTTCAACCCACATTTCTTAATTCAGGACTTACAAATCATAGTATTTTGCGTTCACTTGTAAAAGAATTGATTCCACACAACAGCTTCGAACTACTCCAAAAACGGCTTTATATATGTGTGGTAAATCTAAACCTTGCCGATTGGGAAATAGTAGATAGTGGAAATAAACTCGATACATGGCTGGCAGCTTCGGCTGCAATACCGGGTTTATTTAATACAATCAAACAAAATGGTGTGTTTTATACCGATGGCGGTCTTTTAAATAATTTTCCCGCCCAACCCTTGGCTGAAAAATGCAATACAATTATTGGAATCAATGTAATTCCGCATCGTATTCCCGAAAAACTCAAAAAACCTGTTGATACGCTTGCTTATGCTGTCAGAGCAGTACAATTTCATAACTCAACATCCGGACGAGCTTTATGTAATTATCTGATAGAACCTGACGCTTTTGATAAATATCACGAATTCAGCTTCGATGCATATCAGGATATTTACAATATTGGTTATACAACAACTTCGAAATATATTGCGGAACATCCGGAAATGATGGAACTAAGAAAATTGTAAAACTAACAAATTATTAACAACAATACTATTTCTGTATTTTATAATTTTTTTGGGGGTACTAATTTCAATGAACTAACTAAATCACGTCATAATATTTATGAATAAATCAACTTTTTACACTTAAAAATTATTTCATTAATAAAAAAATAAATACAGATGCAATGACTGAAAGAATTGTATAACTTGAAAAACATATCTGTAATTGAAACCTTCCAAAAAAATTTAATAATCGTATTTTTTTGACCGATATCTTCCAAAAAACCTTCACAGTTTTTTGTTTATGTATTGTTACTTTTACAAAAAAAAATAGTAACATATACTCTACAATTTTCAATTATTATGGACCTTTAAAATTATTACTACTTTACATGTAATTTATATATAATTGTTTATTAGATATTTAAATATATATTTTACCTATACTAATTTTTACAATAATTGCTTGTAAAAAATTATAGAACTACACATTGATAAAAATTGTTGTATAATTGCATAAATTTCAAAACTTGTAAAGTATGTTATTCAAG
>CAYNGF010000083.1:0-16416 GCA_964396515.1 uncultured Paludibacter sp. | reverse complement strand
ACGGCAAACCTACCGGTGGTGCGAACGACACATACAAATCGTATCAGGTAAATCCGGATGCTGCTCAGAAAGTAAAATCGGCAGTGCGCACACTTCGTACAGTTGGCGAAAACCTGGGACTTTCAGGTAAAATTGGCATTTATGGTTTTTCGCGTGGTTCCGATGCCGGCTCGATGGCAATTGGCGACCGCACAGTGCCGGAATTTGAAAACGCGGGGTTACGCATTGGCGTGTCCGACGATGTACAGGCTGCCGCACTTGGTTCGGGTGTTTTTGACTTTACGCAAATTTACAACGCCACAGGCGATGGCGATTCAAACCTTGAAACCCGCTGTCCGTGGGCGTGGGGTGCTCTTGCCAGCAACTACTCAATTTGGGAAAAACAAGGCTCTGCTTATCTTGCCGAAACTGCAGCCACTGCTCCGGTGCTGTTCTTTTACAACACTACCGATGCCGGTTATTATCAAGATCAGATTGCAAAATTCAAAACCAAACTCGATGGATTGGGTGTAACAACATCTACACTCGTAAATTACGGAACAGGACATGCAGTGCCTACCACCGATAATGCTATTAGTGTAGTTTATAATTTCTTTCGTCCATATCTTACTCCGCCATCGGTTTATACAGGATTGAATACAAATTTACAATCATTATATAAATTAAAAATCTGGCCAAATCCTGTTAACGAAAATCTTAATTTTAGTTTTGATTACGCGAATGCTTCAAAAATAAATATTGAAATTTACAATATTTCGGGTGAAACTGTAGGAAAATTTGAAAAAGCTATTTCGTACAACAACTTCAACACCGGCAACATTTCATTATCAGAATTTCATTTATCAAAAGGTATTTACTACCTGAAAATCAAGGCTGATGACAAAACTGAAACCGCGCTTTTCATAAAACAATAAAATAATAACAATTCACTACAATCCTTAAAAAAGAAAACTCTTATCATTTAATATTTCGTACCGGTTTTTAAGCAGTATTTTGACAAAAAAAATAACTATTTTTGGCATTTGAAAATACTTAAAAGAATGTGCTACGAAGACTTACGCGAATATTGTCTTAGCTTAAAAGGTGTTACTGAATGTTTTCCTTTCGACGAATTTTCTCTCGTTTTTAAGGTACAGGGCAAAATGTTTGCGTTATTGCCCCTCGACAATCCTGAAACCCAAATTGCGCTGAAATGCGACCCTGAACGCGCTTTGCAACTTCGTGAGCAATTCGAGGCAATTACTCCTGCCTATCACTTCAATAAAAAACACTGGAATTCCGTTTTTGTACATCCTGCAATATCAAAAAATTTTATGTTCGAACTTATCCGCCATTCGTACGATTTGGTAGTGCAAGGTTTACCGAAAAAATTGAAAGAAGCACTGCAAAACATTTAATTTTGTATCAAAACAATATATGCGAATAGTAATTCAAAGAGTTTCAGAAGCATCAGTAACTATTGATGGTGAAGTAAAATCGGCAATCGGTAAAGGATTGTTGATTCTGGTGGGAATAGAAGAAGCAGATACTGCTTTAGATGCCGAATGGCTGGCTGCTAAGATTGTAAATTTACGCATTTTCGACGATGAAAATGGTGTAATGAATCGCTCGGTGCAGGAAATTGATGGTAAAATACTCATTGTGAGCCAGTTTACATTGCATGCCATGACAAAAAAAGGGAATCGTCCTTCCTATATCAGGGCTGCAAAACCTGAAATTGCAATTCCACTTTACGAAAATTTTTGCAAATTCGTTTCGGAAAAATTGGGAAAAGAAGTAAAAACCGGTACATTTGCAGCTGATATGAAAGTGGCGCTCGTGAACGACGGACCGGTTACCATTTTGATAGATAGTAAGAATAAAGAGTAAAAAGCAGAGAACAAAGAACAAAGAATCAAGACAAAAGATAATTTTATGATAAAGAAACACATTCCGAATTTCATTACCTGTCTGAATCTTTTCTCGGGAACAATAGCTGTTTATTATGCGTTCCAGAGCAACTATGAAATGGTTTTGTATATGGTGCTATTGGCTGCGCTTTTCGATTTTCTCGATGGATTTGCTGCTCGTTTACTCAAAGCTTACTCACCCATGGGCAAAGAACTCGATTCGCTTGCAGATGTGATTAGTTTTGGAATGGCGCCAGGAGCTGTAGCTTTTTCATTACTTAATCACAGCACATTACCAGCGTGGATTGCTTTTGCAGGATTTTTGATACCTGTTTTTTCAGCTTTACGCCTTGCAAAATTCAATATCGATGAGCGCCAAACTTCTTCTTTTCTCGGAATGCCTACCCCTGCCAATGCTATTTTCTGGATTGGTATTGGTTACTCGCACGATAAAATGTTGGCAATAAACGAATGGTTCGTGCTGTTTTTTATTGCTGTTACTTCACTGTTACTTGTTTCGGAATTGCCAATGTTTTCGTTGAAATTTAAAACCCTGAAAGACAAACAAAATATACTTCAGCTTGTATTTCTTGCAGGTGCCGGAGCTTTAATCGGAGTCTTCCGGCTTGAAGCTTTCAGCCTGATAATAATTTGGTACATAATACTATCGATTGTAAAAGTAGTTTCAAAACTTTGATATATTTTTTAGCTTTACCCGAAAAAAATTCTGTTTTATGGTAACTGATGAAAAAAAATTAACCATTCGCGAATGGTCTGAAGATGATCGACCACGAGAGAAAATGGCATCAAAAGGTGCTAACAGTCTTTCCGATGCTGAACTACTTGCTATACTGATAGGTTCAGGAAATACGGAAGAATCGGCTGTTGAACTTTCGCGCAGAATTTTAAACGAAAGCCATAACAACTTGAACGAACTTGCTCGCATGAGCATCAACGAAATGTGCAAACGTTTCAAAGGAATAGGACCGGCAAAAGCCATTACCATTATGGCCGCACTCGAATTGGCAAAACGGCGAAAAATGTCGGATGTGCTTGAACGGAAGAAAATATCATCAAGTCATGATTTGTATGAACTTTTTGAGCCAATTCTTATCGATTTACATCACGAAGAATTTTGGGTAGCTTTGCTCGATGGAGCAAATAAAGTAATTGATATAAAACGATTGACGCAAGGTGGCATACAACAAACCGTTGTAGATATTAAAATGTTATTGAAACTCGCTCTAGAAAAATCAGCGGTTTCAGTAGCTGTAGCTCACAATCATCCATCAGGACAAAACTTCCCGAGTGGTGAGGACGATAAAGTTACCCGAAGGGTGAAGGAAGGCTGCGCTGCAGTTGACTTACGTCTTTTAGACCATATAATCATAGCCCGTGGAAAATATTACAGTTTTGCCGACAATGGGAAGATATAGTTTTTAAGGTGCCCGCTTAGCTTGCCAAGAATGTTCTAATATACCATTGTGCCAATAATAAAATACACTTTTCATTTTTCATTTTTCATTTTTCATTTTTCATTTATACATTAATAAATATTATATGACGTTACTTGAAGTAAAAAATGTAGTTAAACAATACGATGGACATTGTGCACTCGATGGTGTTTCGCTCGAAGTGCCCGAAAATTCGGTTTACGGACTACTAGGACCAAACGGAGCCGGAAAAACAACCTTAATCCGTATTATCAATTGTATTACAGCGCCCGATAGCGGTGAGATTTTATTAAACGGACGAAAACTGACTGCCGAAGACGTGCAACAAATCGGATATTTGCCGGAGGAACGCGGTTTATACAAAAAAATGAAAGTTGGCGAGCAGGCACTTTATCTGGCACAGCTAAAAGGCATGAAAAAGAACGATGCGCTGAAAGCTCTTAAGTATTGGTTCGAGAAATTTGAAATTCAAACCTGGTGGGACAAAAAAGTGGAAGAACTTTCGAAAGGTATGGCGCAAAAAGTGCAGTTTGTTACTACAGTTTTACACAATCCAAAATTGCTGATTTTCGATGAACCTTTCAGCGGATTTGACCCCGTAAATGCTGATATTCTAAAAAAAGAAATTCTCGCACTGAAGGACAATGGCGTTACAATTATTTTTTCCACACACAATATGAGCACCGTTGAAGATTTGTGCGAAAATATATCTTTGGTGGACAAAGCCAAAATTGTACTTCAGGGTAATGTGGCAGAAATCCGGGCTTCTCACGCTACAAACACTTATTTGCTACGTTCACGTAAACTGATTGTTACGGACGGTTTCGAGATACTTGAAACATCCGAACGCAATGGCATTCAAGAAGTTATTATCAAAAAAACTGACAATGATACAAACAATTCACTGCTTGCACGATTAATGAAACAAACCGAAATTCTGTCGTTCGACGAAATTTTGCCAAGCATGAATGATATTTTTATCCAAACTGTTCAACCTAAATAAACTTCAAAAATTATGTCGAAAATAAATCTTATCATAAAAAGAGAATATACCACGCGGGTAATGAAAAAATCATTCATCCTGCTAACTTTTCTTACTCCATTGTTAATCGTAGGTATGGTCGCCCTTATCGTTTGGTTGGGAAGTATAAAAGACGATAAGATCAAAAAAATTGTGGTTATCGATCAAACAAATCTTTTCAAAAACGTATTGATGAATAATGAAAGTTATGTTTTTGAGTACATCGACGAAGATTTTGATGCCTACAAAAGCAATGCTGAGAAATCGAAAGAAATAACAGCTTTGTTATATATAAACGGAAATCTTATCGATAATCCTGCTGCAGCCACTTTATACTCCGACAAGCAAATTAATCTCGAACTTAAAAGCTACATTTCAGGTCAGCTCAATCGATATATTGAAGAACAGAAATTAGCCGCTTACAACATCCCCAATTTAAAGGAAATGGTTGAAAAATCGAAAACCAACATCGACCTGAAAACCATTAAATGGGGCGAAGATGGAAAAGAAAAACAGGCTTCAGCAGAACTTGCAGTTGTGTTCGGTATGATAACCGCATTCATAATTTACATGTTTATAGTGATTTACGGTGCACAGGTAATGAGTGGAGTTGTGCAGGAAAAAACCAATCGCATAGTGGAAGTGATTGTATCGTCAGTAAAACCTTTCGAACTTATGATGGGCAAAATTATCGGCATTGCATTAGTAGGTTTAACACAAGTTTTTCTGTGGGTTGTACTTACGGTGGGAATTATGTTTTTTGTAAATTCCTCAATGGGCAATGTACTATCACCCGACACAGTTAATCAACTGCAACAATTGAATCAAACTAGCATGGAAAGTCCGGTACAGGCAATGCCTTCGGAAATTCAAAATATACTTACTGCCATTAACGGGCTTGACTTTTTTCAGCTGATTACATTGTTCATTATTTATTTTTTGGGTGGTTATCTTTTATACGCATCGCTATTTGCCGCTGTAGGTTCTGCGGTGGACAGTGAAACCGACACTAATCAATTTACAATGCCAATTATGTTGCCAATTATTTTTGCCATTTACGCGGGAATTTTCAGCGCCGAAAATCCCGATGGTCCGCTTGCATTCTGGTGTTCGCTCATACCTTTCACTTCTCCTATTGTTATGATGGTGCGTTTGCCCTTTGATGTGCCTATATGGCAAATTACACTTTCGGTGGGTGTTTTAATACTCTCATTTATTGGCACAACATGGGTTGCGGCTAAAATTTATCGCACAGGCATACTTATGTACGGTAAAAAAGTAACCTGGGCTGAAATGTGGAAATGGCTACGCTATTAAGAAAGTAAAACCCCTATCCCCCCAAAGGGGGAATCTTCAGGGGAGTTATAAGTATGTTTATTAAATTTTTTAGGTATAAAATTTAATAATTTCATGAAAAGAATTATGTGTTTAGTTTTTAGACACATAATTCTTTTTCAATTACTTTTTAAAAGTACCTTAAATAACATTTTTGCAGCTCATTATGTATAAAACTATTTTCTTAATCATTTCTGAAATTATAAATATGACATTATCGCATTTTAAGCGTCTTAATCATAATTTAATTATCAACATTTTGTCGCTTTATTGATTTGCATATTTATTTCATAAGCATGAAAAAACTCAAAAACATAGTTTTACTGATATTTTTGTCAGCATGGCAAATTCATTCAGCCAATAATTTCCCGCTGAAAGTTGCAGCAGGAAAAATTGTATATGAACAGGACGAAAAAGGGAACCGCATTATTGATTTTTCATATTGTGGATATCATCAGTCAAACGACAGCATTCCATTGGTAAACAATGTTATCTATATTCCGCACACAGAGTCCAATGCTTCGGCATCAATTCAACGTGCGATAGATCGAATAGCCTCGCTCCCACCCGATTCAAAAGGACATCGGGGAGCTGTGATTCTTGCACCGGGAGTTTATGAGCTGGATAAAAGCATTATTATAAATACTTCAGGAATTGTTTTAAGAGGAAGCGATAAAAAACAAACTATCCTAAAAAAAACTGGTTACGATCGTGGTTCCACAATTTATATCCGCGCAAAAAGAGATGCCATCTTACAGGATACCGCTACAATTATCAACTGCTACATTCCGGTAAATGCCCAAAGTTTTCAAGTTTCGAGACAAAATTTATTTCGTGTAGGTGACAGGATAAAAATCACACGTCCTTCTACTGCTCAGTGGATTTCATCAATTAGTTGTAATATTTTCGGTGGAGGAATTGATGCACTCGGATGGAAACCGGGCGATGTTGACATTGTTTGGGACAGAAAAATAGTTTCGGTGAATGGCAATACGATAATCATCGACGCACCGATTACAACCGCTATAGATGCGAAGTTAGGCTCCGGTATCGTTACGCGTTACTTTCATCCCGAACGGATATCGGAATCAGGCATAGAAAATCTAACTCTCATATCAGAATACAATCAAAAAAATCAGAAAGATGAAGACCATTGCTGGAACGGAATTTCAGTAGATAATGCCGAAAATTGCTGGATTCGTCAGGTCGATTTCCGCCATTTTGCGGGAAGCGCTGTCATTTTACAGCCAACGACAAAGCAAATTACCGTCGAAGATTGTCGGGCTTATCAACCTGTTTCTGAAATTGGCGGGCACAGACGAATCGTTTTTTATACGCTTGGTCAGTTGAATCTATTTCAGCGGTGTTATTCAGAACATGGTATCCACGATTTTGCAGCCGGATATTGCGCCGCCGGACCCAATGCTTTTGTACAATGCCAAACCTATCTTTCCAAAAGTTTTAGTGGCTCGGTCGGTTCCTGGGCTTCGGGATTACTTTTCGATATTGTGAATATCGACGGAAATAATCTTTCACTGAAAAATCTGGAGCAGGATAAAAACGGAACAGGTTGGAATGCAGCCAATAGCATGTTATGGCAATGCACGGCATCACGCATTGATTGTTATTCTCCTGCAGCAGATGCCACAAACAGCGCTTACGGAAGTTGGGCACAATACAATGGCAACGGAAATTGGGCTGAATCGAACAATCATGTGCAACCGCGCAGTTTGTTCTATGCACAACTTGCCGAACGTTTGAAAATTGATGTCAGCAAACGAGCTAAACTTTTACCGGTTTCGACCGATGCATCGAGCAGCCCCACGATAGAAATGGCAGCACGTATGGCTGAAGAATCAAGAAAAAAAGTTCTAACATTAGAAGAATGGATTGATTTGTCTGAAATAAAACCATCCTCCTCTACTGTTAACATAAAATTTAGTCTCGATGAGCCTCGCCCGATGCGTATCAAAGAATATCGCCCTGAAATTGGGATAAAGAATGGAAAAATTACAGTTGATAATGCAATGATTACGGGAGGCAAACTGGAAGTACCTTGGTGGAACGGAAAACTCCGCAAAAAAAATATACTATACTCAAAACCTCATATCACACGTTTTGTGCCCGGCATGGAAGGTTTTGGACTAACGGATTATATTGACTCGGTAATTACTTTTATGCAAAACTACAATATCGCTGTCCTTGAACATAATTACGGACTTTGGTACGACCGTCGTCGCGACGATCATCAGCGCATTCGCCGCTCCGATGGTGATGTTTGGGCGCCATTTTATGAGCAACCATTTGCCCGAAGCGGTGAAGGAACAGCATGGGATGGACTTTCGAAGTATGACTTAACCCAGCCAAACCAATGGTATTGGATGCGACTGAAGGAGTTTTGCTCAAAAGCACGTAAAAAAGGCATTTTACTGTATCACCAACATTTTTTTCAGCACAACATACTCGAAGCAGGCGCGCATTGGGTTGATTCTCCATGGCGAACTGTAAATAATGTAAACAATACTGGTTTTAACGAACCCATAAATTTTGCCGGCGATAAAAGAATTTTCGTTGCCGATGATTTTTATGATGTAAATCATCCGGTTCGTAGAGCACTACTTCGGAATTACATTCGTATGTGTTTGGACGAATTATCCAACTACGAAAATGTGGTACATCTCATTAGTCAGGAATACACCGGACCGTTGCATTTTGTTCAGTTTTGGCTCGATGTAATTCAGGAATGGCAAACTGAAACCGGAAAAAATCCTTTGATTGCACTTAGTTGTACAAAAAATGTGCAGGATGCAATACTCAAAGACCCGGTTCGTTCAAAATTGGTTGATATTATTGATATTCGTTACTGGCATTATAAGGATGATGAAACAATCTATGCTCCCGAAGGAGGTAAAAATCTTGCCCCACGCCAGCATGCCCGTCTCGAAAAAGTCGGCAGAGTAACATTTGCGGAAGCTTACAAAGCAGTAAAAGAATATCGCGATTTATTTCCCGATAAAGCAGTAACTTACTATGCACAAAACTATCCCGAAATGAATTGGGCAGTCTTTATGGCAGGAGGTTCTTGTCCTTCGATTCCTGTGAAAGATATTGACTTTTTGACTGATGCAGCCCAAATGACCATAACCAACGTGAATAACAGCGAATATTATTCTATTGAAAATACGGAAAAAGGTATCATATTTTTCACAACAAGTAAATTTAAAAGTTCTTTTTCTTTACCCAAAGGAAAATATGAGATTCGCACATTTGACACAAAAAATGGACAACAAATGAATAAAACTGTACAAATAAATTGCAAAGGAAATTACTTACCATTGGTAAATTCTGATACTGCAATGATTTGGTGGTTCAAGAAACTATGAAAAAAGCTAAAACACTACAGAAAACCAACAGTAATTTTTGGTAAAAACTAAAAAAAATACCGCACAAAAAGAAAATAAAAGAAATAAATAAAAAAATAAAAGAAAATTGTATTGTTTTTTTAACAAATAAGAGCCTGTTTTAGCAGGCTTTTATGTTTTAAAACATAATACCTGATTTTACCATAACCATATCAGATTTTTCCATAACAATTTTGAAACCTGATCTAAATTTGCCGTAGTTACTGAAACTATTAAACACGGCACTTTATGAATCAGATCTACCCAAAAACACAAAAAACCGAAACTGCAGAATCCCGCTTATTCGATGATTTTCGTAAAGGAAAAACGGAAGCATTTACAGGTTTATATGATTTGTATGCACAACTGTTGTTTAACTATGGAATGAAGCTAACTACCGATCGTGAGTTACTCAAAGACTGTATCCAGGAAGTATTCGTAAAAATATACAACAAACGGAACGAACTCGACGAAGTTTTAAATCTGAAATCCTATCTTCTTATATCTCTAAAAAACAAATTGTGTGACGAAAGCCGTAAACGGATTCACCTGAGTGATGTTTCAGTTGACAATATTGATATAATTTCTGCAGATAATGTGGAAAAAAATTATCTCGCACGCGAAAAAGAACAATATGAAAACGCACTGCTTTCCCGATTAATGAATAACCTTTCGCCACGCCAACGTCAGGCAATTGAGCTGTATTATTTCGAAGAAAGAAAATATGAAGAAATTTGCTCAATTCTGAAAATGAATTATCAGTCAGTTCGGAATCTAATTTACAGAAGTATGCTCAAATTACGCAGTTGTGCCTGCTGTTAACTTCAAGAGAAAAAATATTTTTTGCCCTATCTTTTTCATTTCAAAACAAATAAAGAGTTTTTTTTAAAAAAACTTCTTTTTTTTATGCTAAAAAGTTGTTTATTGAAAATCAATCATTATATTTGCAAACACAAACAACAATATTCACCAACCAAAACAAGCCCTATTGCCTATAGCCTCAAAATTACGCTGATAATCCAAAAATTTAGCAGTAATGAAAAATCTTAGTCACTGTACCGACGAGGAGTTGGTAAAGTTATACGAGAAGGGCAACAACAAGGCATTTGAGGTTTTACTAATGCGATACAAATCAAAGGTTTATTCATATATTTTCCTTGTTGTACGCAGTCGTGAACTCACCGAAGATATTTTTCAGGAAACTTTTATAAAGGCAATTTCTACCATCCAACAAGGTCGTTACACTGAATCCGGAAAATTTCTCGGATGGATAAACCGAATCGCACACAATCTGATTATCGATCATTTTCGTCGTGAAAAGAACGAAAATACGCAATCGGCTGATGGTGTTGGATATGACTTGTTTAACACCACTAAACTTTCTGAAAAAAGCGTAGAAGATATCATTTCGAACGAACAAGTTCTTGCAGATGTAGTACGATTGATTGACTTTTTGCCTGAATCGCAACAAACAGTTATCCGGATGCGTTTTTTCGAAGATCTCAGTTTTAAGGAGATTGCTGAAAAAACCGATGTAAGTATTAATACGGCATTAGGACGTATGCGCTATGCATTGCTCAACATGCGGAGAATTGCTACCGAAAAAGACTTGTCTCTTGAAATGAAGTAATTACGTTTTATTATTTTTATTCAACTTTCTCATGTATTTAATTACTTGAATTACTGATTATTGCTAAATGCTGCATATTGAATATCAGATGGTTATAAAAATGTATGTTTTCTAAATTTTCGATGTTTTACCTCACCCCCAGCCCCTCTCCTTCCCGCGAGCGGGACAAGTATCCGTGGGGAACGATTCACCGCAAGTAGAAAAATTCATCGCACGTATTTATATATTTAAAATTCATGTACTTACAATTACGAAAGTTAAATTATTTTTACAGAAAAACCGACTTGCTGAGTCGGTTTTTCTTGTTTAGTCTGAATTAATTTCCTTGGAAATCTTTATTTTACTTTCTTACCCCACACCGAGCATCCATTTTTATCAAGACCTGTAAAAAGCAAAGTTTCTGTTTTGTTTTCCCAATCATGCCCAACGAAAACAACCAGGTTACGAATGGTCTCTTTTTTAAGAAAAAGCGTTAGTCCAGTTTTCGCAACGTATTTCCATTTTCCATCGGATCCTTTCATAGTACCATTACGAAGAAATTCAACCTCTTTCGATTGGTTTATTTCTGTTGGGCGCAACTGACCTTCACCCCATAGTATTTGTCCAAATTCCAGCTGACGGTCGGTTTTGGCATCCTGAATGCGGATAATTTCCCATTTGCCCGGAATTTCTTTTAAGAAAAGTAACTTCCGATTCGATTTCTTTATATTATTTGTTTTTAATTCTGAATTTCTTTCTACCGAACCATTTTTTTCAAACCTAGATTCTCCTGTATATCGCTGTGGAGAAACCACAGGCCAACCATCGGCAGTCCATTTCAGTTCACGTACATGCAGTACCATTTGTTGATTGTCAGGAGAAAGTCTTCCCTGATGCGCCATAAAAAAATCACCATTTTCGTTCGAAAATACACCACAATGCGCCACGCCAGCCCAACCGGGATGATTTTTAAACTGATAGGGATGTGTAATAATCGGATAATTATTGGTAGTATCGCGTAAATCCTTCCCGAAAAAATCAATAAAAGGCCCCTCAGGTTTATCTGATCGCCCAACACGGACGTTATAAGTCGTCATCAGCGGATCATAAGAAGTAAAAAGATAATATTTTTTTAACCCTTGATGATAAATAATTTCCGGTGCTTCAAGATTATCTTTTTTATAGTTCGCACGACGAGCTACTAAAACGCCCTGATCGCCTTCGACAACAGGTTTTCCTGTTTCCGGATTAAGTTCAACCACGTATAAACCACCAAAATAGGAACCATAATGCATCCACATTCTACCCGTAGAAGCATCTGTTATTATGCTTGGATCAATCGCGTTCATGCGGTCCCCAAGACGCGTTTTAACTACTTCTCCCTTCAAAGTCCAGGGCCCGAGAGGAGAGTCCGATTCTGCCAGACCAATATATGAAGTCTGCATCCCGAATGCCGACACACAATAATAAAGCCTGAATTTAGTCAGGTAATGTACCGGATATGGTGCCCAGATATTGGTGGCTCCTTTGTTATTAGTGTTCTGTAGTACCCAATTTTTTGCATCAGTGGGAATTGAATCGAAAGCCCAACCTTCGAATTTCCAATTTACTAAATCTTTCGATGAGCGTACTTGAATATTGCCAGGTTTAAAATCAGGACGAGAAACACCTGAATTACGTCGCTGAAAATATATAGCATCGGTGCTGTACATGTAATAAGTATCGCCTACACGTATTACTGCAGGGTCGTGTACATTGTAAGTTCCCCAACTTCGATAATGTTCCATTCCTGTAATATCCCGATAATCGTCTTTCCATGGGTTAGTTGAAGGAACAGGAAAGTGTTGCGCTGAAATGCTTACTGTGAGCAACAATCCGAGTAACAGGGAATGTATGTTTTTATTCATGGTGAATTATGTTTCGGGTTCCGTGTTTTGCGTTTTGCACTTCGGAAGTGATTTTCATTTTTTCCTACATCCCTTATTCTTAATCATTCATTATCAACTGTTAACTGTCAATTATTTCAGTTCAATTGTTACCAGCGACTTGGCAGGAAGTTTTACTGTAAGTGTACCGTTTTTAAAATTCGCATTTTTAAAGTTTTCGAGTTGCACTTCGTTGGGTTTCTCGAAGGTATTATGGCTTCCCACTTCTTTTCCTGTGATAATTTTCCCATCGGTGATTTTACTCACTTTTGTTCCACGTATATCGCAGTTAATTTCAATATCATTTTTAGGATCAATATTTACCAAAGATACATGAATGGCTCCATTTTTATCAATCGATGCCGTAGAAGTGATATTAGGCAATTTTCGACGTCCAAATCCATACTCACCCGTATTCACTTCCATTGGCAATAGAGTAGCATTCTGATGTACTTTGTACATATCGAACACATGATAAGTCGGAGTCAGAATCATTTTTTCCTTGTCTGTCAATATAATAGATTGTAATACATTTACCATTTGAGCTAAATTAGCAATTTTCACACGATCAGCATGTTTATGAAAGATATTAAGAATGCTTCCTGCCAGAATTGCATCACGCAGAGTATTTTGCTGATAAAGAAAGCCTGGATTTGTTCCTTTTTCCACATTGTACCAGGCACCCCATTCGTCCACTACGAGCGAAATTCGCTTTTGCGGATCGTACTGATCCATAATAGCGGAGTGACGGGTAATTAGTTCGTCCATACGGTTGCCATTAAGTAATACTTTGAAATACTGTTCTTCGTTAAATCCGGTAGCATCGCCTTTATTAGTCCAACTATCGGTAAAAGTGTAGTTATGTAGAGAAATTCCCTGCAACATGTGGTTCGGAATGTTTTTCATACATACCTCAGTCCAGCGGTAATCGTCCACATTAGCACCACCAGCAATTTTATAGATACGATTTTCCCCATAATTACGCACATAAGTTGCGTAACGACGATAATTTTCGGCATAGCCTTCCGGTGTCATATTTCCACCACATCCCCAGTTTTCGTTACCCACGCCAAAAAAACGTACTTTCCATGGCTTTTCACGTCCGTTCTGTTTTCGTAAATTTGCCATAGGGCTTTCTCCATCAAAGGTCATATATTCAATCCATTTCGACATCTCTTCAACTGATCCGCTTCCCAGATTTCCGCAAATATAGGGTTCTGCACCAATCAATTCGCAAAGATTCAAAAATTCGTGTGTACCAAAAGAATTATCTTCCACTACTCCACCCCAATGCGTGTTAATCATTTTCGGGCGTTTCTCACGTGGACCAATACCGTCCATCCAATGATATTCATCGGCAAAGCAGCCTCCGGGCCAGCGTAAATTGGGAATGTTAATTTTTTTGAGAGCAGCCACTACATCGTTACGATAACCATTAGTATTGGGAATATATGAATTTTCACCTACCCAAATACCTTCGTAGATACAACGGCCCAAATGTTCGGCAAAATGTCCGTAAATATGTTTGTCGATAATTACTTTGCCCTGATCGGCATTGATTATTGCCGTTGCTTTTTGCTGTTGAGCGAACAAACTTGAGGCTGGTAATAACAATGAGAAAACGATTGCAGTTTTAAGAATTGTCTTCATGATTCTGAATTTTGATCTATGTAATTTTGTTATAATTTATTAATCTCAATCATCTAAGATTATTTTCATTTACAAAAATAGATTAATATTTATACCTTAAAGTGGACAAAATACACAAAAATGAGGACAAAGCTGAAAAAATTATATTTCAAATTTTAAATATTCAAATGACCTAAAACTGTTTTCTTATCAATTCAGAAAAAATTTTTATTCTGATTATCAATTAAAAAAAGATATTCAAAATTAATCAAAGGTCAAATTTTCTTATAAGGAAAAAAAATTGTACATTTGCAGGCAATATTTTTCATAGCATTATCAAAATAATAAAATCAATACCTATGTCATTTATTGCAGAAAGAGTTCAATTTGAAGGGCTTACCTTCGATGATGTTTTGCTTGTACCCGCCTACTCTGAAATACTTCCGCGCGAAGTTGACCTCTCATCAAATTTTTCACGCCGCATCGAACTGAAAACCCCAATAGTTTCAGCTGCAATGGACACAGTAACCGAAGCAAAAATGGCTATTGCCATTGCCCGTGAAGGTGGTATAGGTGTTATTCATAAAAATATGTCGATAGCCGAACAGGCTAAACAGGTTTATGCCGTTAAACGTGCTGAAAACGGGATGATTTCCAATCCTGTAACGATTAAAAAAGGCGCTCTTGTAAGAGATGCACTCGCAATAATGGCCGAATTCAAAATCGGAGGCATTCCGGTTGTTGACGATAACGGTTATCTTGTAGGCATTGTTACAAACCGCGATTTACGTTTTCACCGCGATATGAATACACGTATAGATGTAGTAATGACCCGTGAAAATTTGATAACAACGACTCATACAACCAACCTTGAAGCTGCTGCCGATATACTTCAGCAACATAAAATCGAAAAACTTCCGGTAGTTGACAAAGATAATAAACTAGTGGGACTTATAACTTATAAAGACATAACCAAGGCAAAGGATAAACCCATGGCATCGAAAGATGCTAACGGCCGACTAAGAGTAGCTGCCGGTGTGGGTGTAACTTCTGATGTTTTTACACGCATCGATGCTTTAGTTGAAGCTAACGTTGATGCAATAGTTATTGACACTGCTCACGGACATTCGAAAGGTGTTATTGAAACACTGAAAGAAGCAAAAAAACGTTATCCACAAATTGATATTATTGTTGGGAACATCGCTACAGCAGAGGCTGGGATTGCACTTGCCGATGCAGGTGCCGATGCAGTAAAAGTTGGTATAGGTCCGGGTTCGATCTGCACTACCCGTGTAATTGCAGGCGTAGGTGTACCACAACTTACAGCAATTTACGAAGTATCAAAAGCACTTAAAAATTACGATGTTCCGGTGATTGCTGACGGTGGTTTACGTTATTCCGGTGATATCGTAAAAGCACTCGCTGCCGGTGCATCAACGGTAATGGCAGGTTCGCTTTTTGCGGGCGTTGAAGAATCGCCCGGTGAAACAATAATTTTTAACGGACGTAAATTCAAATCGTATCGCGGCATGGGATCGCTCGAAGCTATGGAAAAAGGGTCGAAAGATCGTTATTTCCAGGATATGGAAGCAGATATCAAAAAACTTGTACCCGAAGGAATTTCTGCAAGAGTACCGTTCAAAGGTTCATTATATGAAGTAATTTTCCAAATGGTTGGTGGATTACGTGCAGGTATGGGTTATTGCGGTGCTGCCAACATAAAGGAACTTCATAAAGCAAAATTCACCCGAATCACAGGTGCTGGAGTTGCCGAAAGTCATCCGCACGATGTTGCAATTACAAGCGAAGCTCCTAATTACAGTCGGGGAGATTAAAAAAATCTTAAAATTTTTCATTTGTTCAACAACATAATTGTATTTTTGAACGTTTATGTTATTTATCATCTCAAAAAAACTTATTGAGTTGCCTATTATGAAACCAAAATTATTTATTATTTCTCTTCTTTTTACAACAGTTACAGTATCTTCACAAAGTAAAGATCCTGTCCTGATGACTATAAATGGAAATCCTGTCCTGAAATCAGAGTTTGAGTACATTTACAACAAAAACAATTCAAACAACTCACTCGACAAAAAAACGCTCGACGAATATGTAGATTTATTCGTCAACTTCAAATTAAAAGTAGAAGAAGC
>CAYNGF010000082.1:0-16455 GCA_964396515.1 uncultured Paludibacter sp. | reverse complement strand
AACAATTATGGAGTATATTTCGTTGCACGCTATCAGGATTTGAACGCCACAAACACAGGAATGAACGGAAAAAAAATTGTTCAGATATGTGTGAATTATCTTTTTACGCCTGTAGTGCTTTGTGGGTTGACAACCATTGCAGGAATTTTAGGCCTGGTGGCACATTTACTCGTTCCGGCAAGACAGGTGGGTATAGTTACTGCTTTTGGTATAGCCTATGCTTTATTGCTGAGTCTGCTATTTGTTCCCGCATTGATGTCGTTACTTAAAAACGGTAAACCTCATAGTGACCTTAGAAACAACGCTAAAGGATTTTTTGTAACCGGTATATCAAAAGTCAATTATCTGATTGTAAAAAAGCCGGTGAAAGTTATTTTCGGATTCATAGTTACATTTTCCATACTTGTTGCAGGATTGATTTTTTTTAAAGTTGCACCGGATTCAAACAGTGTGATGCCCCAAAATCATCCATATAATCGTGCAATTAAAATATTGGACAATTCGTTTGGTGGAAGTAAAATGGCTACAGTAATGATTACCGGAGATGCAAGAAATGTTAGTAATCAGCAAAGAGCTCAGGCAATAATAAATAATCTGAAAAAACTTCCAAACGTAGGGAACGTTATGGGCTTACCTGTAATTCTCCGCAAAATGAGTTGTGCTTTGAACGATTCTACCTCACCGGCATTTGATAAAATTCCCGATTCCGACGAAGGAGTTTCGCAATATATCGAACTTTATGCTTTGAGTGGAAATCCTGAGGACTTGGAACAATTTGTTGATTTCGAATTTAAAAATATGCTTCTTACTGTTCAGTTTCGTGCGAAAAATCTGAAAGAAATGGATGATGTTGCTCAATGCATTGTAAAAACTGCAAATGAAAACAATGCTGAAATTGAAATAGGAGGCTACAATATGATAGAAAAAGAAATGAGCGAATCGATACTGAAAGGTCAGATATATTCGCTTGTTTTTGCGTTTATTGCCATTTTGGTTCTACTAACATTAATATTCAGAAGTTTTGTAGCAGGAGTTATCGGTAGCATACCACTGATTTTTGCTGTTTTTTGTACTCTCGGATTAATGGGTTGGCTTGGAATTGAATTAAATATTGTAACAGCTTTATTATCATCAATTTCTATTGGTTTGGGAGTAGATTTTACCATTCATATTTTTTGGCGGATTAAATGGGAACTTGCTCTTGGAAAAAATTATGCAGAAAGTATAAGCACAACACTTAAAACCATAGGGCGAGGCATTATCATCAATGCTTTTTCAGTTATGACAGGATTTTCAGTGCTTTTTGTATCGGGTTTCCCACTCATCAGATCTTTTGCTTTGCTGATTATCATTTCACTGCTTTTTTGTCTTGTCAGTGCACTTATTCTGATACCAGCTATTTGTATGGTAGTGAAACCAAGCTTTTTAATGAAACAAAACAGCAGATAATGCAAAAGTTGAAGCGGGTTTTTTTACTCTATGGTTAACGGATTGTAATTTTTTAGTCAATATATTTGAGCAATTTCACAACTAAAATGTAAAAAAAATGAAAACACTATTATTTACAATGTCATTCATAAGCATAATTTACTGCAACGTTTACCCTCAGAGTGCTGCAGAAATATCAAAAAAGTCGATGGACATGATTGACATTGGTAATATGGAAATGACATCGACTATTCATATTCGGGATGGGAAAGGAAACAGCCGTTCACGGCAAATAACCACCATAAGAAAAAAATTTAGTACTGTAAATAAAACGATTGTTCGTTTTATAGCACCGGCTGACGTAAAAGGTACTGCATTACTTGTGTACGATTATGAAAAACAAAGCGATGATATGTGGATATATTTACCCGCTTTACGCAAAGTAAGACGCGTAGTCAGTTCCGAAAAAGGGAAAAATTTTATGGGTTCTGAGTTTACGAACGCTGATATGAGCAAGCCAAATTTTGATGATTTCGATTTTAAATTAATAGGAAGCGAAATACTTTCAGATGTTGAATGTTATAAAATTGAGTCGAAGTGTAAAACAGAAGCTCTTGCTGCCGAATATGGTTTTTATAAACGTATAAGCTATATCGACATATCGACAACACTTTGCTATAAGGTGGAATACTACAATGCAAATAACATATTGCAACGCATACAAACCATTGGCGATTACAGAAAACAACCGGGAGGTAAATACTTCGCTTTTAATATGAAAATGCAAAATATGACCAACGGAAGAAATACAGAGATAATTATTACCCGGTTACAGACAGACTCACAATTACCTGAAAGTGTTTTTACTCCGTCGTCACTTGAAAATTAATGACTGTATTATGGTTATAAAAAATACAAGAAATCGAAGTAAAACTGTAATTAAAAATACTTTATTGCATGACTGGAATAAACATGAAATAAATTTTTAGTCAAATTTTTAAGCATAACAAAGGCCTAACGGATAATTTATTTTTGTTTAATTATACTTTTTAGATATGAAACTTTCGGATAATAAAACACATGCTACAATTCTTTTTGCTACACTAATATTTGTTTCCAACATTTGTATTTCTCAAAAAGTTGAACTGAACATTCAAAATCTTAGCTGTGCCGAAGGTTTTATTTGTATAGCTGTTTTTACATCCGATAAAGAATTTAAAACTGAAAAACCTTTTTATGAATCTAAAATCTACAAAAATAAGAATATATGTGACACAGTAAAAACAGTAATAAATTTACCCCCAGGCAAATACGGAATTTCGGTTTTACACGATGAAAACCTAAACGGAAAAATGGATTACAATTTTTTGGGAGTACCCCTTGAAGGATTTGGATTTTCGAATTATTATCAAAAGGGACTTCGTAAACCATCTTTCGATAATTTCTGCTTTTATCTGAAAAAAAATGAAAATCTGAAAATTGATTTGATAATGAAATATTTTTAAACTTAAAAAGATACTATAATCTACTTCCAAAATCTAACTAATTTGTAAATATTTCACATATGAAAAGATTTTTCTTATTTTTGATTTTAAAAAATTTTAAAGTTTAATTATGAAATTCAGAAAAATCTTTTTTTTATGCCATTTTCACCAGCATTTACACCTTCACCAGCGCTCAGGTAACCGAAGCCGAAGGTAAGCTAAAAACTATCGTCACAGACACTTAAGCGGCTGGAAAACAGGAGGATTAATCAATATAAACTTTTCTCAAACTGCACTTGTAAATTGGGCGGCAGGTGGTGAAAATTCATATGCAGTGAATGGAATTTTGAGTCTGTTTGCCAATTATAAAAACGGCACTACAGTATGGGATAACTCTTTGGATGTCGGTTACAGATTACTTAATCAGGGCGATTTAAGATTTCGTAAAACCGATAATAAAATTGATTTTCTTTCGAAATACGGTAAAAAAGCATTTACAAACTTTTATTATACCTGTTTAGTTAATTTTAAAACCCAGTTTGCACAGGGTTACAACTATTCAACAAATAAAATAATCTCCCGCTTTTTAGCACCAGGGTATTTACTATGCGCTGTGGGTATGAACTACAAACCCAACGCCTATTTCAATGCATTTTAATCGCCTACCACGGGAAAAATAACTTTTATTTTGGACAATGAACTTGCTGCACTTGGTGCTTTCGGTGTGGAAAAAGAAAAAAAACGAAAAACGAATTCGGGGGTTATGCACGTATGATTTACTCGAAAAATGACTTTAAAGGCGAATTTATCAGAAATATATCACTCACTTCCAAACTCGAATTATTTTCAAACTACCTCAAAGACCCACAAAACGTTGATGTAAGCTGGGAAAATCTTTTAGGGATGAAAGTAAATAAATATATTACCGTTAGTGTGATGACACATTTACTGTTTGATGCCAATGTAAAATTCGTTACTAACAACGATGGCATTCCCGACAAAACAAAAGTTCAATTTAAGGAAATTCTTGGAGTAGGATTTTCGTATAGCTTTTAGAAAAGACCCTATTAAGTAATCAACAATAATTAATGATATGTTTTGAGCCAACCATAAGTAATGTTTCGCTCAGTCGTTCTTGAGATTTTGAAAGTTTTGATAAGTATCTAATGGAATCCATTGATATTTAATGAATCTCCAAAATATTTCAATTTTGTTCAATTCCGGTGAATAAAGTGGCAGAAAGTAAATATACAAATCCTGTTCTTTCCAACGAGCCAAATTTGAAATAAATTTTTTACTCTTGTGTATCGATGTATTTTCCAGTTTTACAATTGTCCTTTTTTGAAATTTGATTCGCAAAATCATCCATAAATTCAATTGCAATATCAGAGTTAATCGTAAGTTCAAATATTTTAGAATATAGCTTACAGCAAGAAGTCATTAATCCTAAAACACTCAATGACTTTGATTTAGAGGCTGGAAGCAACAATGATTCATCCTTGTGCTGCCATGCATAAGGTAAATTTGAAGTTAATCCAAAGTGACTTTCGTCTCCAAAGTAGACATCTATATAGCCTTATTTGTGTAACTCTATTAATTGAATAATTTCAGACTGTTGTTTATCAAATTTATCCTGAACTCTTAAATATTTTGTCGAAAGTCGAGCTCGTTTAAAGCTATAGCCTAACATCTTTTTAAACAGCTTGCAAAGTTTGTTTGCAAACTGTTTATATTATGCTATATATCAAGCAAATGTAAAATCGAATTTAAGTTCCTATTATGTTCTTGAACCATATCAGTAAGCTTATCTCTAACCTGTTCTAACTTGAACTTTGGGCCTAGCCCTGAAGCTATTGATAAGGTTTTCAACTTATTGTCTTCAGAAGCGGCGTCACATGCATTAAATAGTCTGGTAACAGCTTGAATGTCAGTATTTGATTGCCTTGAAACTTCTGTCATAGAATTTCTCTTGTCAGAAAGTAAAAGTTGAAAACTACGATTTCTTTCAATAAAATTGCTACTCGTTTTGTAAGTTTGTTCTAATTGTTCTCGTTCTTTATTAGTTAATACAATATATATCATAATTTTATATCATCTTGATTACAAGGAAAATATACGAATTAAATTCTATATATACAACTATTTTAACAAAAACATCAACAAATATTCTGTATTACTTATTTAGCTACAAGCCTTGACGGTTTTATAGCAAGACCATACGGAAATTTAGATTGGCTGACTTCAATTCCCAAACTGCAGACTGGGACGATTATGGATATACCGACCTTTTAAACAGTATCGGAACAATAATTATGGGACGAAAAACCTATGAAGAAATTATTGGGTTTGGAGTTGATTGGCCATATGTCGGACTCGACTCATTCGTGGTAAAAACAAACAGGGATTTAAAAATTCAAAGCCCCCACACTTATACTTTGACAGTGAATTTGAAAGACTTTGTAACAGAATTGAAAAACAAAACACAAACAGACATTTGGCTTATTGGTGGTGGGCAGCTTATTACTACTTTTTTAATGAAGGGATTTTAGACAAAACGATAATAACGGTAATACCTAAAATTATAAGCATAGGACTTTCTTTGTTTGCGGACATACCAAAAGAAACAAATTGAAAACTAACTGAAACAAAATCGTTTGACACAGGTGTTGTTAATTTGACTAAGGAAAAAGCTGACTGACAATGAAAACACAGCACATAACAGCTGTTTGCCGCAATGGGGGGTGACGTCCTTAAACTCAAGTTCAGTTTTTCAAATCAACATTTGTGCTTGGTTGACAGTGAAGTGCTCCGAAATCCCCCACTGCGCCAAGCACCAAACCGATGAGAACAAAGTAAATCACCTTATTACAAACCAAATAGATTGGCAGGCAATAACAATTGCTGACCTTTAAAAGAAACGTTGAGATAAAGAGATATTTTTCAAATTAATGATACAGAACCTGCAAATCAAAACATTTTTTAGGAACAAGCAAAATTGCAGTAAAGTCGCAAATATATGTGGCTATGATCGTTTTCCTGCATTTGGAGTTAATTCGCAGGGTATATTGCAAACACAAAACGGGTTTCAGCAACTTTTGTGAGAAAGTAAGGATATGTTTACTCCATTATTTGTCTTTTGAGTACCTGTGTAGAACTAACGGAAGGGTGCATTAAGTAGAAAATTACCGGACAAAACTTTATTTAACAGAGATAAATTCAACGTTCAAGCAGATATGTTTTCGTAATTTGGTGAAAAACAGATAACTTTTTTTTAAATCGTTTTTAAAAGCACATGACAAAAATTAAATATATCTATACTTGATTGATGTTCAGGGTTTAAAACACAGTAGCGATAAAAGTCTAACCATATTTGAAAAAGTTTTTAGCCATTTTTCCATTGTTTAGTATCCTTATATGCTTATGCTGTTCGTGTAAATAAATTCCGACCAGATAAGCCCAACAAAAAGCAATTGTTATAATTGAAACTAGTTTTTTAATTCTATCAATATCAGTTAAATGAGTGTCTTCTAAATTGAATCCGCTTATTTTCATTGATCTAATTGCAGTTTCAATCTGAAGAGCGTTCTTTGTATATTTTTTGCACAATTTCAGGTTTACAAAACGAAATTAGTATCTGAAATTCAGGGTCTCCTTCTTTGTTTTTTATTTTTGAAGCTGACAAATAACACAACTCATTATGTACATAATATATCGAATGTAAAAATCTTGTTTCATTCAGTTTCAAATCACTAAAAAGCCATATTGCCATAAACAGTTTTACTGTTTTTGGATTTGTAACCCAGAAGTTATCTCTAACACGAATGTGATATTCAATTTATTTAAAGTTCAGGAAGCTAATCCATTGTTCACCAACAAATTCACGGTCAGCCACTAAGTAATGAATGGATTGTCTTCCAAACAATTGAATGTAAAGAACTACGATTTCTATTCTTTCTTTTGTATGAGAATTTCCTCGTTTGGGCATTAATTTGAACAATATTGGGAAGGCAACTCCTTTATATACAATGGCTAATGTCAGTATAATGATATTGGTTTGTCCAAACTTCCAATTTGTTCTGTCAATAGTAATAATTGTATAAGGCGGCTCATGGGGCAAAAGTGCGAATATTAATTTTGCGATCAAGTCTTTATCTAAAGAATACCTGGCCTTAAAACGTTGTATTATTCGCAATAAAGACTCGGCGCTACATCTATTTTCGAACCCGCTGGCAAGCTTTTCAAAACAAACCACTTGAACCTTACAAAGAGCGCAAATAAACAAACTGAGGAACTTTATTCGAGCTAAATTTAAACTTTTACCGAAGTATTCAACGAAAACTGTGGTTAAATCACTACTTTTGTACGAAATCTTGGGATCTTTTGTTTTCATTATAACCGATTGGTAGTCAGCTATAAAGATACAAAATTTAAAGATCTTTACCAAATAAAAAGATACTTATTTTGATGAAAATCAAATATTTACATTGCTATATAATTTTGTCATGTACTAAATCGTTTTTTATAAAAACTTTCGTACGGCAGTGAATAATTTTATATATTTCGCAAGCGGAGTCTTCGTTTCGCAAAGATTGGCACATTAGCATTTTGCCGGATTGGCACATTTACTTATTTTCTTGATTTTCTAATTTCTTATCACCAATCACAAATTCTTTAAACGCTTTCCCCAATTTTGCTACAATATCGCCTGCTATAAGCGATTCTTCCGATTCGGTTTCGAGTGCCAAATCGGCTGCCAAACCATGAAGGTAAACGCCCGCCAAGGTTGCACTTTCGGAGTTGTAACCTTGTGCCAGCAAACTTCCGATTATTCCGGTAAGTACATCACCCGAACCGCCTGTTGCCATACCACAATTTCCTGTCGGATTGAAATAAACATTACCATCAGGCAAGATTACACGTGTGTATGCGCCTTTCAAAACAATTATTATTTCGAATTCTTTCGATTTTTCTATTGCGAGTTTTATTTCATCTGCAGCGTTTGTACTTTCACCAAACATGCGTTCGAATTCTTTTTTGTGTGGTGTGATAATACTTCTTTTTGGTAAAAGATGCAATAATTCAGGGTGATAACCCATTAAATTGAGCGCATCGGCATCAAACACGCAGGGTTGTTGAATTTCAGATAAAAGTTGTGCAAGCATTTCCTTCGAGAAAGTGTTTACACCAATTCCGGGACCAACGGCTATGGCTGAGTATTTTTGAAGATCATACACCGAAGTAATAAATTTTTTATTGTTATCGAATGAGAAAATGGCTTCTGGAACTGCAGTTTGTACTATTACCCGATTGCATTTCGGGCCATGAACAGTTACTAAACCGGCTCCGCTTCGCAATGCTGCTTTTGCTCCAAGTACCGATGCGCCGGCCATACCTTTCCCGCCTGCCACAAGCAGTAAATGACCGAAAGATCCTTTATGCGAAAACTTTGGACGAGGTTTTAAAATATTTTGAATATCTGTTTTTGCGGTCAAGAAAAAATTAGTTTGAGTTTCGACTAAGGCTTTTGGGTGTATTCCGATATCTAATACCGACCAATTGCCGACATATTTTTCATTTTCTGCAAAAAAGAAAGCAAGTTTTGGAAATTGCAGGCTGAAAGTATAGTTCGCTTTTACAATCGCATCGTTTTCATTCGCAACACTTTCTCCTTGTAATCCTGAAGGAATATCTATTGATAAAATTTCACAACCTGAATTATTAACAAATTCAACTGCTTGGGCAAAAATTCCTGAGAGTGGACGTGCAAGACCTGAACCGAACAAACCATCAATAATTACGGTATCAGGCGAAATTTCAGGTATCGAAAATTCATTAACTGATTCGGTAACATTTTTATCAAATCTTTCTTTCAAACGCTTCAAATTAATTTCACAATCAAGCGAAAGTTTTCCGTTGCTGATAATCTGAGCTTTAACCTTTAAACCTGTTTGTAATAGATGTCTTGCAAGTGCCAAGGCATCGCCTCCGTTGTTGCCGGGTCCGGCTAATATATACACAGGCTTATTGTAATGAATAGTTTGCAAAAATTTATCATAAATAGCATTGGCGGCTCGTTCCATTAAATCGATGGATGTAATGGGCTCGTTTTCAATTGTGAAGCGGTCGAGTTCACGAATTTGAGAAGTGCTGAATATTTTCATGGTCTGTGATTAATTAAATAAATGATAAGATTATTGCAAATTTATTTTTTTTATGTGTTCTTATGACAAAATCGGAATTCTGTCATCCCGGATTTTCTCGAAAGCACCAATTCCAAACAGTGCAAAATCGTATTTCACAGGATCTTTGACATCAAATTTTCGCAGTACTTCAGTAATTTCTTCTACCGCCTTCCAGTCGTTTAGCTTGCGTTGAAGGATACCCAAAGCCCTGCCGACATCGCCTGTGTGTACATCCAAAGGTAACATAAGCGCTGATGCAGAAATATTTTTCCATAAACCAAAATCAACTTCTGTCTCGTTGCTGCGCACCATCCAGCGCAGAAACATATTTAGGCGCTTAGCTGACGAATTGGCTGATACATCCGACAAATGTTTGGTTACACGCTTTTCATGCGATAACTCCAGAAAAGTTTCGCGAAAATATTTCAGGGCTGAAAAAACGGTTTGATCTTTTTGAAATCCTTCTGTAAAAACATTTTCAAGTCCATGGTGATGCAGATAAATGTTTTGCAATGATTGAATAAAATATGTACAATCGTTCCCATTAAAAGTACGATGGACAAATTTTGATATAGGTTTTAAGTCATTTTCAGAATGATTTCGTACAAAATCATAAGGCGCATTATCCATCAAATCCATCAACAATGCAGCATTTTTGATAATACTTTTACGCTGTCCCCATGCAATAGTTGCCGATAAAAATCCTGCAATTTCGATATCTTCTTTTCGATTGAAACGATGAGGAATTTGTATAGGATCCGTTTCGATAAAATCAGGGTGATTGTAAAGTTTTACCTTTTGGTCGAGAAATGCTTTTATTTGTGGAGCATTTTCCATATCAATCAATTATCAGATTCGCTAAGGTGTTTTTACCCACCGTAAAGTCAACCTTTATTGTTCCTGCTACAGTGTAAGTATTTCCTGAAACTTCATTAAAAACGGTGAAATATAATGTGTTTGTTGCTTTAGTTTTGTCATACTCATAATCGTCAAGGATAAAAACTGCTTTACCGGATTTATCACTTAACCGAAACTTATTAGCAACAAAGGGGCTGCACCCAAGTTGATGGGTTGCAGGATACTCAAATTCGTAAACTTTACGGTCGGGTTGCGGATTTCCGTTTTTGCTCTTCACAGTTATTGTGATAATAGTATTGTCGGCATTGGTACATGCAAACGAAAGAAAGATAATTAGCAATGAAGCTACTCTGAAGAGTTTGTTCTGAAATTGTTTTTTATCTGTTTTCATAATTTTGAAGCTTTTTACAAAGATAATCTATTTCTGTTTTTTCTATAAACCGAACAGTTTAAAAATTGAAAACAAACAATCCGAAACAATTTACAATCTAAAACCGTTATTAATTGTCAAAAGTAAATAATTGACTAAATGAATTAACTTTGTAAGTTGATTATTACGTTTAAATAAATGAAAATTCAAAAGTTCGAAATAGAAGGAATGACTTGTGCTGCTTGTGTATCACATATTGAAAAAAGTGTAGCTAAGCTCAAAGGCATTAAAAACGTACAGGTTAATCTGCTTACAAATTCGATGAAAGTTGAGTTTGATGAAAATGATTTACATTCCGAAGAAATTGAAAATGCTGTTGAAAATGCTGGTTATAAAGCTCGTCTTCAAAATTTTGAGTCAACAAAAAAAGTTGCTGTCGAAAAACCGAAAAATAATGAATTACTCCAATTGAAAACCCGTTGGTGGTTATCGTTCTCGTTTCTGATTCCCCTCATGTATATTTCAATGGGAAATATGATTGGATTAGCAGTACCAACTTTATTTAAAACTAATTTTTTGGTGCTTTCATTTTCTCAATTTCTGCTTAGTATGCCAATTATAATAATAAACCACAAATATTTCAGTCGTGGTTTTGGACAGATTTTCAATGCGCCAAATATGGATTCATTGGTAGCTACAGGATCTTCAGCAGCCTTTATTTATGGAATCTGGATAATTTTTAAAGCTTCGGTATTGTACGGAAATGGGCATGTTAATCAAGTTCATCTTTTAATGCACGACTTATATTTTGAGTCCGGGTCAACAATCCTTACTTTAGTTACTCTGGGAAAATATCTCGAAGCGATATCAAAAAGCAAAACTACATCGGCTATTACAAAACTTATTGATTTGGCGCCTAAAAATGCTTTGGTAATACGAAATAACGAAGAAAAAAGTATTCCTGTGGAAGAAATAGAGGTAGGCGATGTGATAATTATAAAATCCGGTGACAGAATTCCAGTGGATGGAAAAATTCTTTCCGGTTACGGAAATATCGATACTTCTGCCATTACCGGCGAAAGCATGCCTGTTTTTAAAGAAACCGGTGATGTTGTGAACTCTGCTACTATCAACATCGATGGTTATTTTACATACAAGGCAACTGCGGTGGGTGAAGATACCACATTGGCTCAGATTATTCGTTTGGTGGAAGAAGCTGCTGCTTCAAAAGCTCCGGTAGGTAAATTAGCCGACAAAATAAGTGGAATTTTTGTGCCGGTGGTTATCGGAATTGCAATTTTTTCGGGCTTCGCTTGGATGTTGGCGGGATATTCGTTTAGTTTTGCGCTATCAATCAGCATTTCGGTTTTAGTAATTTCCTGCCCGTGCGCTTTGGGACTTGCCACACCACTGGCTATTATGGTTGGTACAGGAAAAGGAGCGCAAAATGGCATACTTATAAAGTCTGCCGGTGCTCTTGAAACAACTGCTCGAATTGATACAGTAGTTTTAGATAAAACCGGTACAATCACTACAGGCAAACCTCAGGTTGTAGATATTCTACCATACAGCAAATTTGACTTAAATCAATTGCTTTCAATTGCCGCTTCGCTCGAGAGTGTATCGGAACATCCTATCGCACATGCAATTGTCGAAGAATCGAAGAAACGAAATATCGCTCCCGTAAGAGTTGAAGCTTCGGTAATTTTTCCCGGAAAAGGCATTTCGGGAATAATAGATAATAATGAATTCTTTATCGGGAATGATAAATTATTGATTTTAAAAGGCGTGGAAAATACTAAATTTTCTGATTTTGAAAGATTATCCTCTGTAGGAAAAACGCCATTATATATCTTCGATCAAAATGAAATTATTGGTTTAATTACCATTGCTGATACTATTAAACCTGATTCAAAAGAAGCTATAACTATTATGCATTCAATTGGATTACAAGTTGTAATGCTTACAGGCGATAACGAATTCACAGCTAAAAACATTCAGGAACAAACCGGAATTTACAGCATATATGCAAATCTTTTGCCCGACGAAAAAGATGCAGCAATCCAAAAATTCCAAAAAGAAGGAAGAAAAATTGCGATGATAGGCGATGGCATTAACGATGCACCTGCGTTAACCCGGGCCGATGTGGGAATTGCTATTGGTACAGGAACGCAAATTGCCATCGAAGCTGCTGATATTGTTTTAATGCATAGCAGTTTAATGGATGCAGTTGATGCTGTCCGTTTAAGTAAAAAAACTTTCCGAAATATAAAAGAAAATCTTTTTTGGGCATTTTTTTATAACGTCATTTTTATTCCAATAGCGGCAGGAGTACTTTATTTACGATGGGGAATAAAACTCGACCCAATGTTTGCAGCTGCTGCCATGAGTTTAAGCTCTGTTACAGTGGTTTTGAACGCGTTGCGTATAAACATGTTTAAATCATCAAAGTCAACCAATAATTTCAATAAAAATTTAGTTATAATGAAACAGAAATCAATTTCAATAGAAGGTATGAGTTGCGGACATTGCAGCGCACGTGTAGAAAAAGCGCTGAATGCCCTCGAAGGTGTAACCGCAAAAGTTGATTTAGCTGCAAAAAAAGCAACAGTTAGTTTTACGAATGAAACAACGGAAGAACAACTAAAGAAAGCAGTAGAAGATGCAGGATACGAAGTGGTGGAAATAAAATGAGAAATTTTTTGGTACAATGGGCAATCATAAGTATGATTTTCCAATTTCATAAAACTTTTCCCAATGTTCAGGAAACGGTGCTGAAATATCCATAAAAGTATTTTTCACCGGATGCAAAAATGAAATTTTGGTAGCATGAAGAAACATTTCTCTGATGCCTAACTGCTCAGTAAATATTCGGTTTTGCTTACCATCGCCATGCACCCGATCGTTGATAATATAATGTCGCATTTGAGCCAAATGTTGCCGTATTTGATGCCAACGACCTGAAATAAGCTCAGCTTGTACAATACTATAACGAGCATTTGCATATCTGTCAGTTGGAATATTTAATTCAAAATGTTCCATTGGGATAAACCGTGTTTCGGCCTCTTTCAGCACTCCGCGATCATTTTTTACTTCTCTTTTACTTGTAAAAGGTTCGTTCAACCATCCTCTTACCAACGCAGTATAAATTTTTCGGCTGGTTTCATTTGCAAATTCATCCTGCAACAATTTTGTCATTTCGGGCGAATGGGCAAAAACAACAATTCCGGAAGTAGGCCTGTCAATTCGAAAAACCGGATAAACCATCCTTTCCAATTGTTCCCTTAAAAGCTGCAAAGCCACAGGTTGATCATCGTCTGCAATCGAAGTGCGATGTACGAGCATTCCATAGGGCTTGTTGATCACTGTAAAAAAAGTATCGGTGTAAAGTATGGGAAGCATAAGAACGTTTTTATTTTTTAACTGACTACAAAAATAATTGAATGTAAAGAAAGATTTTATTAAAATTTTCATTAAAAAATTAATAACATATCGTTCATACACATTTTATCGTTTCGGGTCAAAAGAAAAACACCCCAACCTGAAAAAATCAGATTAGGGTGTCTGTAAGCTCCCTTAAGGGGATTCAAGTGTATTTTATTTTACTTCTTCTAAAACAAAAAAGCCTTATTTATAAGGCTTTTTGATTATATGGTACAAATAAGGTACAGAAAATAAATCAAATAATATCTATTATAAAATTGATATTCAGTATTTTGTGTTGTAATTGATAATAATAGACAAACAATATAAATACAATACAAATTTAGTGTTATTTGAGCAACTATACAACAAAAAATCCCGCACTTTCGGGCGGGATTCAGTTGGTTGGATTACCGATCAGGATTATTTCAACTTCCACACAAAATAAATGCAGGCTATTAGTAAAGCAAAGAGAGCAAAGCGACCGCACCAGATTTGGAAACTTTGCCAGCTTGTAAGCGGTGCCTTTACCTGTTTGACTACTTCCATCGGATAAGGAACCCGGATTGTGTCGTTGATAAAAACTGAGTCTTTGACAATGCGGTTTTTGTACAGGTACTTGTATCGTTCCAGGATCAGGGTATCGCCTTTCTCCTTGACAAAAACTGAATCGTAACGGAAAATTGAGTCTCTGACGAAATTATCCCGGTATTCGATTTTTGTAGTTTCTACCGGAATGTATTTGACCGATTTGCAGGAATACAACAGAGTTGTTATTGCTGCGAGGAAAAGAAGTTTTTTCACTGGATTTTGATTTTAGTTTGTAGTTTGAAACCTGCCTGTACTGCCGAAATATCAGCGTTTTGTCCATTTTCGACAAAGCTCATGGCCGCTACAATTAGAATGTAATCAGAGCCATCCCGGGCGGTTAGTTCCTTGTTTCGGGGAACACCCGACCATCTTTCAACATGGGCGATATAGCTTTCTGTATCGTTCTCGGTTGGTGGTGCCCAATGGGCAATGATCTTTTCAACGGTGTTTAATCCCTGGGAAAGGTACGTCCCAAGGATTACAAAACCGGCACGGTAGCCGCAAGGCAGTGAAGAGAAAGTTTTGAAACTTTTGTCCTTGCCTTTGATTTCGCCCTGGAACTGTTCGCCATTATGCCGGATATTCAACGGATTGTTATTCCTAAGCCCTCTTGATTTCATGACTATTCCTCCTGCTTTTTTGAGTTTAGAAATGAAATGAGGGTTTGTATCTCCTCTTTGTTTTCAAAGAGTTTGAGTAGGACCTTTTGAATTTCGTCCACGTTTTTGGTTTCCTGCCTCAGGTTCTCAAAAACGGATTTCGCTTCGACCAGGACAATCCCGATAGCTCCTATTACGGTAAAGTATGGCATATCAAAAACCACACTCGCCACAATATCTGCAATGGAAAGCATAATCATTAAACCAAAGTAGCTTGTCAGTTTGGTAATGGTGCGGCGGTAGCCGAAACTGGTACGGACAATTTTCAGGCGTTTTGCACGCCTTACCCCGAAGAACAGGTCAATCAGCACGGATAGAAAAACACAGGTGTAGAGGACTGCCAGAACAGTCAGGAGCGAATTAAAGTTGCCCCAATCCTTATTCATTATTAATCGTATCATATTTGTTTGAATTTTAAATTAGTAGATTCAAAAAATCCCGCTCTTTCGGGCGGGATTTGTCTGCAAGAAAACAGATAGTTGCCTACGCTTAGGCCACTACAACAGAACCCAGATAGGAGCTGTTTGCCACGTCTTTACCATCTTCGGTAATGAAGCCCAGGAACACTTCCACGCTTTCACCAACCCAATCGGCAGGAACGGTAATGTCTTCAGTTCCGGCTACACGCTGGTTGCCGCCAGTATCGAAAACAGATTCCGCCCGGGTTGGATTCAGAACAAGGATCAAAGCTTTGTCGGTTGCGGTTGCATTACCACTGCCGGAGTTGTCAGCCCAATTCAGGGTAACGACACCATTTGCAGAAGTTGCAACACCGTTCAAAGCTCCCGTGAGTGAACCACGAGACACAAGTACCTTGGCCATGTCAACACTGAAATCGGGGTAAGCCCCGGCGATTGCATTGCCCAAAATGTAAGACATTGCAGCGTTGAACGCAGTTTGCTTGGTAGTGTACTTCTTGTAACCAACACGGATAAATCCGGTAATTGGTTTCAGAATAGCCAACACAAGTGCAAACTTGGAACGCTGACTCATTTGTCCGTCGGTGCGGGGATTGCTTACCGAAGTAGCTTTTGCACGCATGTAGCTAATGCCTTTCCATTTGCCACCGACAACGTTTCCCACTTTGCCTGAGAAACTTCCCAAAATTCCTAAATCAATCTTTCCCATTTCTTTAAAAGTTTACGGAGTGAATACTAAAAATAATTTGGACTTGGTATGGAGGAGAACCCTTTTTGGCCTTGTCCAGAACAAATGTAATTGGAGTTAATCAGCGGATTATCAGATTAGAATCCTATGCGCTTCTTTGCTTTAACCTGCCGTTTCCCTCGCGAAAAAACACGAAAACCGAAAAGAAAATGTAAACACCCTCTTACTGCAAGAAAAAGCGAAATGAAATGAAGCGTTGAGGCTGTCAAGGTTTTTTGTCAGAATACTACCCGACCAGAGGGAGGTGTGGAGATTGTGACAAAAACCCGAAGGGCTTGACCTTTACTGACTCA
>CAYNGF010000081.1:0-16569 GCA_964396515.1 uncultured Paludibacter sp. | reverse complement strand
TATAAAAACATGTTCATTTTCAGGTAATTTGCATATAAATTCTGAATTATTCATCGCTGTTGATTTTAAAATATTTCTACCCGAAACAGTAAATATATTTATATTTCTGATTATATCTGAACTTATTACTCGAAGTTCGTTTTGATTTGTGAGATACATTCTGATATTCTTTTGGAATATTACAGAATTAACAGCAGTATTTGTTTTTCCATATTCCGGTGTATAAATATCAGGCATTTTCAAATCTGTTAAACCATCGCCGATATAAAAACCAAGATGTGGAGGTTGATTGTAAGCAGCGTTTTGCCAGGCAATTCCTAATCGGTAAACCGGATCGTGCATCAATGTGAATAATTTATGGTTAGTAGAAGTTGTTGTACTGAAAATTACAAGCGATGCTGAATCATTTCTGCTCCATAAAATCAGCTCCTCACGCCAATCGCCAAAAATATCTGCTGAAAGACATGGTGTGGCTTTGGTAGAATTACATGATTGCGAATTTAAATAGCTCGAAGCGGTTAGCAAAGTAGAACTACCATTCCCTGTCCATTTTGTAATTTTCACTCCATCAAGTAGTTCGTCTTGCAAATCGCCATCCCAGTAAATTCTGAAATTTGTCGAAGGCTTTGAAGTTGAAATTTGTGTACCTGTGCAATTATATGTTCCGGCAGCAGAGCTCCACATTTCAAAACCGCGATAACGCGCATCAATATCCCCGGCCATTCCTCTTCCATTATCTGTTCCTGTAAAAGTTCCCCAATGTATTTTTCCATCTTTAGCCGAATGTAATTCGTGTCCATAAGCAGCAGTAGTACTTTCGTGAACTGTCCATACCTCAAGTCCGGGAATATCAGGATTCATATCTGAAACATGCATGGCATCGCCGTGTCCTAACCCTGTACTATACATTAATTTTCCATCGTCATCAAATGCACAGGCGCCATAAATTATTTCATCTTTTCCATCATCGTCGATATCTGCTACACTTAAATTATGGTTTCCCTGTCCTGCAGCAGCTGCTCCAGTGATTGATGAATCAAATAACCAACGTTCAACAAGTTTATTGTTTATGACATCTATAGCCCAAAGTGTTGTGCGCGCATAATAACCCCGACACATTACAGCACTGGGACGAACACCATCTAAATATGCTACACATGCAAGAAACCGATCGGCGCGATTACCATAAGTGTCACCCCAAGTTGATAAACTGCCTCTTGGTGGATTATAGGCAATTGTGTGCAATTCTTTACCTGATAACCCATCAAAAAGTGTAAGATATTCGGGCCCTGACAAAACTGTTCCAAGCATTTGTGAACCACTTATTTGAGTAGTGTCTTTATTTCTGTAATCGGCTTTCGGATTATCATTGTTCATCAATACGTAATTTCCTGCACCATCTATTGTTCCAGGAGCAGTTTTACAAATTAATTCTGCTTTCCCATCGCCATCAAAATCGTACACAAGAAATTGTGTATAATGAGCTCCCGCTCTGATGTTCATAGCCAAATCTATTCTCCAAAGTTGTGTTCCATCTAATTTATAAGCATCAATGTAAACATTACCGGTAAGTCCATAGTATGAATTATCCTGTGAATTGGTTGGGGCCCATTTTACAATGATTTCATATTCTCCATCTCCATCAAGGTCAGCAACACTGCAATCGTTTGGTGTATAGCTATATGTTTGACCGTTTGGAAAACTACCTGTAGCAGCTTTACCAACACTTCCGTACTTATTAGGCAAGGTTTTTCCGGAAGCAGGACGTTTTAATTTTATTTGCCTGTAAAAAGTTGATTGAGGTAAAACAGCCTTTACAGAACTTGTATCTTCAACTCCGTTATAAACAGCTTTAACCTCATATGAACTGGTTAATTGACCCAATGCATCAGTATAATTAGTCGAAGTTGTAAGAGGAGTTTCGTTGATTTTTATTTTATTTCGATAGATATTAAAGCCGGTATTCGAAGGTTCAGTTCCGAGTAAACGCCAGCTCAAATAAACGCCTGAAGTTACTTTTATTGCAATTAAACCTCTGTCAAGGTATTCCATTTGTCGAACTGTTGCTAACATATTCGAAATAAATGAAAGAACAAAAAGAAAAAGAAAAAAACGAAGGTTTCGCATGATACAATGTTAAATTATTAGTTTATAGAGTTTATAAAGTATATAATAATCTCTCTTTTTCTTATGGTTTATAATTTGAGTCGATTAACGTAAATTATTAATTAAAATAAATGTACAACTTTGTGATACAAAAATACTTTATTAAAAATTTTATGTCTTACACAAATTGTTTTTAACGGTGTAATTTTTGATTTCTACATTATTATTTTAGTGAATTAAGTAGATTTATTAATGCAATTTTTTAGTAATTTTGCAGACTTTTTGTTATGGGAAGAATTTTAGCAATAGATTATGGCCAGAAACGAGTAGGATTGGCAGTTACCGATCCTTTACGAATAACTGCAAATGCACTTGACACAATTGCAGTACATGAACTTATGAATTATCTGGTTTCTTATTTAACCAAAGAAAAAGTCGATATAATTGTTGTGGGGCAGCCTTTGCAAATGAATGGTTCGGAATCTGAATCGATGAAATTTATCAAACCATTTTATATTGCACTCAAAAAAAAATTTCCCGACATTGAACTTGTTATGTTTGACGAACGTTTTACGTCGGTTTTGGCACAAAAAACAATGCTCGATGCCGGTTTAAACAAAAAAAAAAGACAAAATAAAGGTTTGGTTGACCGTATTTCTGCTACTATTATTCTTCAAGGATATCTTGAAAGTATCAGAAACAAACTAGTTTGAGATTTTTTAAATAAAAATAAATACATAAAACGCCCTTAGGGTCAATAAATTTAAAATATGATACTACCTATTTATACATATGGGAATCCTGTTTTGAGAAAAAAAACAGAAAATATAAGTTCTGACTATCCCAAACTAAATGAACTGATTGAAAACATGTTCGATACCATGTATCATGCCGAGGGTGTTGGATTGGCGGCTCCACAAGTTGGTTTAGCGTTGAGATTAATGATTATCGATTTAGCTCCTTTTAAAGAAGAAAATCCGGACTTAGGCAGTTTTAAAATTGTAATGATTAATCCTGAAATGCTTGAAATGAGCGAAAAATGTGTTTTGGGAGAAGAAGGTTGTCTGAGTATTCCCGGAATTCACGAATCGGTTTCACGTTCCGAAAAGATAAAAATTAAATACCTTGATCCTCAGTTTGTTGAACACATTGATGAATTTGAAGGTTACAAAGCACGTGTAATTCAGCATGAATATGATCATCTGGAGGGAAATTTATTCACCGATAAAATTTCACCTATAAGAAGACAACTACTAAAATCAAAACTTACTAACATAGTAAAAGGGAAAGCAGCAACATCTTATAAAATAAAATCAGCCGGATAATTAGGCTGATTTTTTAATAGTTTTTTAAATCATATTTCAGGGATCAATAATTCCAGAGCTTCACCAACTACAAAATTACTTCCTCCAATAAATATCAAATCATCAAAACCTGCATTTTGTTTTGCAGACTCAATGGATTGTTTTACTGTCAAATATACTGAGCCACTTAAACCAACGCTTTTGGCTTTTTCATTCAAAATTTCAGCATTTAAAGCTCGAGGAATAGCAGCTTGCGTGAAATAATAAAAAGCTTTTTTAGGAAGTAGTTTTAAAACCGGTAAAATATCTTTATCGCTCACCATTCCAAAAACAATATGTAAATTTTTGTAGTTTTCGTATTTTAATTGTTCCGTAACATATTTTATTCCGGCTTGGTTATGCCCGGTATCAACAATAATGCGAGGTTTTTTTGAAACAAGTTGCCAACGGCCTTGTAAACCTGTAAGTTCTGTTACTTTTTCGATACCTTCTTTTACTTTAGACAAATTAATACGAGGTAAATTATTATATTTTAACTGATTAAAAACGTCAATTGCACATAATACTGTATTGATATTCTTTAGCTGATAAATACCGGTAAGTCCTGATTTGTAAATTTCTCCTTTTTCATCCTCCAATAACATTTTACTATCAAGATATGCCGATATTTTGAGAACTTTTTCAGGAACAAATATTTCTGAATTGGTTTCGGCTGCTTTTGCTTCAAAAACAGGTATTGTTTCTTTCTGCCATTCTCCAATAATTACAGGCGTATTTTTTTTGATAATTCCTGCCTTTTCATAAGCAATTTTTTCGAGCGTATCACCTAAAAAAGCAACATGATCGAAACTAATGTTAGTTATAACTGAAAGTAACGGCTCAATTATATTTGTGCTGTCAAGTCGACCTCCCATTCCCACTTCAATAATGGCAATATCTACTTTTTCATCCTCAAAATACTTGAAAGCCATAGCCATAGTAGCCTCAAAGAAAGATGGCTGAATTTCTTCGAAAATGTTTCGATGCTTTTCAACAAAATTTGTAACATATTTTTGTTGGATTTTTTGTCCGTTTATGCGTATTCGTTCGCCGAAATCGACGAGATGAGGTGAAGTGTACAGACCAGTCTTATAACCTGCTGACTGAAAAATTGCAGATAAAAAGTGCGAAACTGAACCTTTTCCGTTCGTTCCGGCAATATGAATACTTTTAAAATTCTTATGCGGATTATCAAGTGCATCCATTAACCTGATGGTATTATCTAAACCGGGTTTATATGCAGATGCACCTACGTGCTGAAAAACAGGCAAACGATCGTAAAGATATTTAACAGCTTCTGAATAAGTTAAATCAGTTTTCATTTGTATGTTTCGTAACTAACTAATTCAGAAAGTGGTTTTCTTACTTTTTTACGGGAAGGTTGTGCAGTATAACCAACTAAAATTACCATTGCTACACGTTTTTTATGAGGAATTGAAAGAATCTTTCTGACTTTTTCTTCATTCAACCAGCCGAGAATACAACTTCCCAAACCTTCATCGGCAGCTGCAAGACAAATATGCGAAGCAACAATACCAAGGTCATATTCTGGGAAATGTTTACCTTTAATCCAGCTACCGAATTTTGAGGTAAAATTTCCGGGTTCCTCAATAAGTACAAATTGTAATGGTGCTTGTTTTGAGAAATGATTCATAGCAATTATTTTTGTAGAAGTAGCATCAGCTATTGCATGACGCTTAGCTGCATCGCGAACGACTACAAGTTTCCACGGCTGCGCATTACATGCTGAAGGTGCAAGTCTTGCAGCTTCGATTATTCTATCAACTTTTTCCTGTTCTACAGGTTTATCAAGATATGCTCTGTCGCTTTGTCGTACATTGGCAAGTTCGAGAAATGTATTCATAAGCCTGTAAATTAAATTGTTAGCAAAATACAAATGGTTAATAAAGTAATTATTCAACTTCGAATAAGAAATTCATAAAAGTAAACAACTACTTTATGGTTTAATATTTTAAAATTCGAAATGCAAACTAATAATTTTATTAAAACATTTCGGTAAATTTGTAAACAAATATAGGAAAAAAATAGTAAATTATGCTTTATAAAGTCCAAAAGTACACTGAAAAACTACTAAATTCAATCGACTACAAAAAAATAATTGTTGGTGTTAGTGGCGGACCCGATTCGGTTGCACTTTTGCATATTTTAAACAAGTTAGGATATGATTGTATTGCAGCGCATTGCAATTTTCATTTGAGAATGGCTGAATCAGAACGTGATGAATTATTTGTTCGCAAATTATGTGATACTTTCAAAATTAAACTTGTATGCGTTGATTTTGATACAAAAAGATATGCTAAAGACAATAAATTATCCATTGAAATGGCTGCCCGGCATCTTCGGTACGAATGGTTCGAGAAAATACGTGCTGAAAACAATGCTGAAGCAATTGCAACAGGGCATCATGCAGATGATAACGCAGAAACAATGCTTTTAAATCTTATTCGAGGAACAGGAATCAAGGGATTGTCAGGCATACCTCCTATAAATGGTAAAATAATCAGACCTTTGTTAACATGTACACGAGAAGAAATATTGAAATATTTACATGTCAATAGTTTAACTTATATAACTGATTCAACCAACTTACAAAATGACTTCACAAGAAATAAGATAAGAAATCAGGTAATGCCTCTATTACAAGATATTAATCCTTCTATAAAGCAAACTATTTCTAAATCAATTAAACGTTTTAGAGAGTTGAATTCATTTTATGAACAATGTGTCAAAGAAAAAATTGAAGAAGTTGTTCATAAATCCGAAAATCAAACACTGATAAATATTGAAAAGCTTTGTTTATTCTCCTCCCCTGCTCTAATTCTATATGAAATTCTTTATCCTATGGGATTTCATCCTGATGTGATTGAAAAAGTATTTGAAAACATACACAACGATTCAGGAAAATTGTTTTATTCAGAGAATTACAGGCTTTTAAAAGATAGAAATTTTCTAATAATAACTGCGAATAAAGATAAATCAAATTTAGAATATAATATTTCGCACTATGAGGACGCAGTTTTCAAACCTTTTAAAATAAAAATCGAACGATTTGAACGAGATAAAATACAGTCATTAAAAACCGATAAAAACACTATTTTTGTTGACGCTGAAAAAGTTAAGCTTCCACTAACCATTCGCAATTGGCAAAAAGGAGATGTATTTTACCCTTTTGGCATGAAAGGTAAAAAAAAATTAAGTGATTTTTTTACCGATGAAAAACTTAGTATAATTGAAAAAGAAAATATAGAGGTTTTGATTTCGGAAAATGAAATTATTTGGATTATTGGTTACAGGGCTGATGACAGGTTTAAAGTTACAGAAAAAACTAAGATTGTTATTCAATTTCAAATTCAGGAATAATGATATTACTATTTTAATGATTATTTAAATATTGAATTAAATGATTTTTTTTCGCCCCTTGAAGATAAATAGTTTTACACAATAAAATAAACCACAAATATTAATTTCATTACTTCAACCATTTTTATTAATTTTGAGAAATATGTATTTTACCATTTTATAACATTAATGAATTATTATTTTTGTATCAGATAAAAATACAAATTATTAAATATCCTGCAGAAAAAAGCCTTTCAATTGTAACAAATATTTGATTAGCTTATGTTAGTACTAAGTATTTTTGATATGACACTTCCGTTGAAAAATCCGGTACTTATCTTTTCAATTTTACTATTTATTATATTGTTTGCACCAATAGTGCTTAACAAATTAAAAATTCCTCACTTAATTGGACTGATTATTTCTGGTTTGATTATTGGTCCGCATGGTTTAAATATTTTGCAGCGCGATAGTAGTATCGTACTTTTTGGAACTGTGGGATTGTTATATATTATGTTTTTGGCAGGACTTGAAATTGACCTTGTTGATTTTAAAAAAAATAGTCGTAAAAGTTTAGTTTTCGGACTTTTAACTTTTAGTATTCCAATGACATTAGGAACCTTAGCAGGACTATATATTTTAAAATTTTCGGTATTAACTTCCGTATTACTTGCAAGTATGTTTGCATCGCATACACTCATTACCTACCCTATAATCAGCAAGTTAGGAATTACAAAAAACAGAGCTGTGAATATTACAGTAGGAGGTACAATGATCACTGATACACTTGCATTGCTTGTGTTAGCAGCAATTGCCGGGATGGCAACAGGTGAAGTAAATAACGCATTCTGGATAAGATTATCAGTTGCAATAGTCATTTTCGGATTAATTATTGTTTTGTTATTTCCAGTCATTGGTCGCTGGTTTTTTAAAAAATTCGATGACAGTATTTCCCAATATATTTTTGTGCTGGCAATGGTTTTTCTTGGAGCATTTCTTGCAGAAGCATCAGGAATTGAAGCCATAATAGGTGCTTTTTTAGTTGGTTTAGCGTTGAACAGGCTTATTCCCCGTACATCTCCACTAATGAACAGGATTGAATTTGTTGGAAATGCACTTTTTATACCATTTTTTCTTATTGGTGTAGGAATGCTTATTGATTACAGAGTGTTTTTCAGCAGTTTTGATACAATAATTGTAGCTATTGTAATGATAATTATTGCTACACTTGCTAAATTTCTTGCTGCATGGATAACACAGAAAAGTTTTAAGTTTTCGGTGGACGAAAGACATATTATTTTTGGATTGAGCAACTCACAAGCTGCAGCAACGCTTGCAGCAGTTCTTGTTGGTTACAATATTATATTAAATAAAGCCGAAATAGATAGTGCAGCACTGTCTGGTGTAATTATTGAACCAGTACGTTTGCTTAATGATAGTATTTTAAACGGAACAATTCTTATGATTTTGTTTACTTGTACTATTGCATCTTTTGTAACTCAAAAAGGAGCACAAAACATAGCACTTTCAGAAATGGCTGAAAATACTGAAGAAGATGAAGAAAGAATGCAGGAAAAAATACTTGTTCCTGTAAATAATGCAGAAAACACTGAAGAATTGATTAATTTGGCTTTAATCATAAAATCAAAAAACAACCGTACAGGGCTTTTTGCACTTACAATAATCGATAATCAGAATACAAACAGTAAAGAAGAAAAAGAAGCTAAAAAAATTCTGAAAAAAGCCATAGTTACAGCATCTGCAACTGATAATCATTTAACCGACCTTCTCAGATACGATTTAAATATTGCAAATGGAATTACAAGTGTAGTTAAGGAAAATAAAATTACCGATATAATATTAGGCTTGACATCACAAAAAGGTATATCAAAAAATTTTCTGGGAAATCTGACAGAGGGTATTCTGGCGAAAACGAATGTTACTACCCTTATTTATAAACCTTCGCAACCTCTTTCTACCATAAAAAGACATCTTGTATTTGTACCAGAAAAAGCAGAAAGAGAAATTGGATTTCCTTTTTGGCTTATTAAAATTTGGAATATTGCCCGTAATACCGGTTCAAAAATTGTTTTCTATTGCGATAAGCAAACAATAGAAATTATTAAAGATATTCGAAAAAAACATCCTATTTCATGTGAATATGTTGAATTTAACGATTGGGACAATTTTCTGATTCTCGCAAGAGATATAAAAGTTGACGATAATTTAATTATTATTATGAGCAGAAAGGACCGATTATCATATCATAATTATATGGTTAAAATGCCCGTATATTTAAATAAGTATTTTATTAAAACCAATTTTATTCTAATATTTCCGGTGCAATCAGGTAGTGATGAGTTTACCAATAATGATTTGCATAACCAAACTGCAATGAATTCTATAGCTCGTCTCGATGACATTGGAAAATCTATTTTAAATATATTCCGAAAAAAATAATTTTCAGATATGAAAATAATTCAAATATTATTATTCATTGTTTCTATTACTTTTGTTAAAGCTCAGGACAAATATCAATTTATTGTTGCAAAAGATGGTACGGGTGATTATACCACCATACAATCTGCAATAGATGCCTGTAAAGCATTTCCGGATAATGAAATTCTGATATTTGTCAAAAATGGTATATACAACGAAAAAATCACTGTACCTTCGTGTAATACACATCTAACAATACGAGGCGAAAGTGCTGAAAATACAATTATTACCTGGGATGATTATTTTGCAAAAATTAATAGAGGGCGTAATAGTACTTTCTATACATGGACTTTAAAAATTGAAGCCAGCGATTTCAGTTTGGAAAATATAACTGTAGCCAACAATGCCGGTCCTGTAGGTCAAGCTATTGCTTTACATGTAGAAGGCGACCGTTGTGTTTTTAAAAATTGCAGGATTCTTGGATTTCAGGATACTCTTTATGCTGCAGGCGATGGTTCAAGACAATATTTTCTGAATTGTTACATCGAAGGCACTACCGATTTTATTTTTGGAGAAGCTACTGCTTTATTCGATCATTGTTTTATACACAGTAAATCGGATTCGTACATAACTGCAGCAAGCACTCCAAAAAACAGTAAGTTTGGCTTTGTATTTCTCGACTGTAAACTCACATCAGAATCCAATGTAAAACAAGCTTACTTGGGTCGTCCATGGCGTGATTATGCACGCGTAGTTTTTATTCGCTGTGAGATAGGAAATCATATTCATTCTTCAGGATGGAAAAACTGGGATAAAACAGAAAGATATAAAACTGCTTATTATGCTGAATATGGCAATTATGGACCCGGTGCAAACATTTATGAAAGAGTTAGTTGGTCTAAAAAACTAAAAAAGAGTGAAGCCTCAAAATATACAATAAAAAATATCTTTAAAGGTTGCGATGGCTGGCAGCCAGAATAGTATTTCCAAACAATTTATTTTTTAAATGTAACAATGATGTTCAATTAGTTGTGTTAATTCAATTTTATTTGAAATCAAAACAATCAAAATATGAAATCAAAAGAAGAAATTGCAATTGAAAAATTTCGTTCCGGACTAAATTGTGCGCAGTCAGTTGTTGTGGCATTCGTCAATTACTTTGGTTACGATGCCAAGCATGCAATGGATTTGTCGATTGGTTTTGGAGGCGGTATCGGACGTTTACAAAAAACATGTGGAGCAATAAGTGGGGCTGTTATGGTACTAGGCATGTACAACAGCAATAAAATTGCCGACATGTCCCTTCGCAAGGAACAAACTTACGAAATGGTACAGGATTTTGTCAAAAAATTTAAAAAACTAAATGAGAATTCTGATTGCCGTCTGTTACTTAACTGCGATTTGAACAGTGAAGATGGTCATTCGCTTTATACCAAACTTAATTTAAGAGAAAAAGTTTGCGAAAAATGTATTATCGATGCAGTTCGCTTACTTGAGGAATTAGTTATAAATTAATACAGAACTTACAATAATATGAGATTGGATCATTTACCTGAAGATAACTCAGCGAGAAAAAATCCCGAAATTTCGAGAGAAAAAGCCTTTGAGTTAATAAAGAAGTTCAATAAAGAACCTTTTCATATACAACATGCCGAAACCGTTGAAGCTGTAATGCGCTATTTTGCTGAGAATTTCGGATATAAATCTGAAATTGATTTTTGGGGTTTAACCGGATTGCTCCACGATTTGGATTTTGAACTTTTTCCCGATGAACATTGCATAAAAGTGCAGGAAATTTTTGCACAGGAAGGTGTGGATGCCGAAATTGAGCGCGCAGTGGTTTCGCATGGTTACGGACATTTAACCGATGTAATGCCTGAACATTTCATGGAAAGGGTACTTTATGCTACCGACGAACTTACCGGCCTCATTGGTGCTGCCATACTAATGCGGCCAAGTAAAAGTACACTTGATTTAACTGTTAGTTCACTTAAAAAGAAGTTTAAAGACCGGAAATTTGCTGCCGGATGTTCACGCGATGTAATACAAAAAGGTGCTGATATGTTGGGTTGGGAACTTGATTACCTAATGGAAACTACCATTAAAGCAATGCAAGAATTTGAATTAGCTAATAAAATTTGAACAATTTGTTTACCCTAATATTTATAGATACAAACTACTACTATGGATCAACCAAAACTTGAAAGATTATTGCGTATTATGAAACTTCTTACTTCAAATAATTCGCACACAATTGAAGAAATAGCATCGATGCTGAATATTTCAATACGGTCAGTTTATCGCTATGTGGACTCTTTTCGGGAAGCCGGTTTTGTTATCAAGAAAAAAGGTCCATATTTACGACTCGACAAATCTTCACCCTATTTTAAAGAAATAAGTCAATTAGTACACTTTACCGAAGAAGAAGCATGGATACTCAAATCTGCGATTGAAAGTATTGATAACAGTAATATTATCAAACAAAATCTTAAAAAGAAACTTTATACAGTTTATAATTATAAAATTCTTGCCGAAACAATAACAAATGGAAAAGCTGCACGAAATGTAAACATGCTTGTCGATGCTTTGGAGGAAAAAAAACAAGTATTACTTGTTAACTATCGTTCATCAAATAGTAATGATATTCGTAACAGATTGGTCGAAGCATTTGAATTTACCACCAATTATGAACAAATTTGGTGTTTTTGTCCTGATGAAAAATGTAATAAACTATTTAGAGTTTCTCGCATCGGTAATGTTGAAATACTACAAAATCGATGGCAATTTCAAAAGGAACATTCATCAGGCTATACCGATATTTTCAGAATTCACAGCGAAGAAAGAATGCCTCTCAAATTAAAATTAAGTTTGCGGGCAGCAAGTTTGCTTACGGAAGAATTTCCGCTTGCTGAAAAATATCTTACACCGTTACAAGAGAATAATTTTTGGTTGTTACAAACTGAAGTTTGTTCATGGGATGGTGTAGGAAGATTTGTAATGGGTTTAATTGATGAAATTGAAATAATTAACACTCCCGAATTACAACATTTTATCAAAGAAAAACTATTAAATTATGTTAACAAATATTCTGTGTCATAAGATGTCAAAAACAGGTTGTAGTTTTGTTCTACAAATTATAACTGAACAAATATTAGTTGATTATTAAAACGCTTTAATAGTCAAAAAAATACAACCTGTGTAATTTTTATCTGTTTTTTTAAAAAAAATATTCAATCAAATTATATTTGATAACTGAATAGTTTTTTTATTTTACAGAGTCTTTTCGAAAGAAAAGGCTCTGTATTGTTTTTATTGAGTAACCAGAAAAACGTAGAACCTTCATTTTACATTGATAAAATAATTATATCAACAAAAAACATATCTTTGTACAAATTCATTACAGAATATTCTCTATTCGTTTAATAAATTGTATTAAATATGGATAAGAAAGAAAATAAAACTATTATAGTAACAGGAGGTGCCAACGGAATAGGTAAATGTATTGCCGAAACCTATGCGGCTGCCAATTTTAACACAGTGATTGCTGATATTGACAATGCAAACGGACAACTTCTTGAAGAAAAGATAAGAGAAAAAGGTTATGAAGCCTATTTCATATCAACTGATATTTCAAAATTTGACGACATACAAAAACTTGTAAATCAAACTTATGAAAAATATGGAAGCATAAATATTTTGATAAACAATGCAGGTATTTCTCGTTCCACTTCAGCTTATTTATTGTCTGTCGAAGAATGGGATTTGATATTGAATACTAACCTTAGGGCAATGTTTTTCTTAACCCGTGAAGTTGCCAAGTTTATGTGCCAAAAAGATGGTGGTTCTATCGTAAACATTGCTTCAACTCGAGCTTTTCAATCTGAACCGGGTTGGGAAGCTTATGCTGCTTCTAAAGGTGGAATTGTAGCATTAACACATGCTATGGCAGCATCTTTTGCTCCTAATAAAATACGAGTAAACTGTATTAGCCCCGGTTGGATCGAAACCGGTGATTATAAAATGCTTACTAAAGAAGATCATGAACAACATTTTGCAGGCAGAGTTGGGAAACCTGAAGATATCGCAAACGCCTGTATGTTTATAACCGACGAAAAAAACAGTTTTATCACCGGAACAAACATATTGATAGATGGAGGAATGACCAGAAAAATGATATATGTTTAGCGAGTTAATTTACACTATAAAAACAATTTATATAAGATTTTTTAAATCAATAATTCAGGAGTTAATATTAATTTTATGCAGAAAAAAATATCATCTGAAATAATTTTTCGAACAGCTGATAAAAAAGATAACGACAGTTTACTGCTTCTGAACAGAAAAACACCAATGAATGGAAAATTCTCACTGCTAATCGACCGAAGCCCTGATTTTTTTCGGTTGCTTGAAAAAAGAGGAAAATATTACATGTACGTAGCCGAAAAAAATAATGAAATAATTGCATGCTGTTCAGTTACTGAAATGAAAACTTTTATTGATAAAAAACCATTCATTTCGCACTATGTAAGCGATTTCAGAGTTCATCCTGATTTTTTTCGTTCAACTTTAGCTGCTCGTTTTGGGAGATATGTTTACACACAACTGCAACAACTCGATGCAAAATTGATGTTTGCAACAATAGTTTTGGGTAATAAATCTGTTATGCCTTTTTTGTCAGGACGTTGGCTTTTCCCCGAAGTATTTGGTGAAAGTTTATTCAATGTATATCAGTTGATTCCCGTTTGGTTTAGTTCAAAAAACAAAAAATATAAAACAGAAATATCTATTACTGATGATGTTGAAATATTTAGAACTACTTATCTCGAAAAATTTACTTTTTACACTGATATATATAAGTGCGATTCCGAAAAAACAAAAATTATTACTGCAAAAATTGAAGGGAAAACAGTAGCTGCGATAGCATTAACCGATACTGAAAACTACAAAACAGAGATTCTAAAAAGGGCTCCACGATATCTTGAAATTTTGAGTAAAATTGTAAATTTAATAAACAAGGCTACTCCCATAATTATTCTACCACACCTGAACGAACCTGTCAGAATATTGTATATACGCTTTATTTCTTATTCAGAAGGTCATGAAGCAGCATTAAAGCTACTCATATCCGAAGCTCGAAAATACGCATATCAACAAAAATATCATTTTCTTTCGATTGGCTTGCACGATAAAAGTGAGTACAACAGATTTTTCAATGGAATTCCAAAATTTACTTTTAAAACCAAACTTTTTTTCAGTACTAATGAAAACACAAATAATATTAAACAGAAAATTGAAAACGGATGTGTTTACTGGGATTTTACGGTTTAAAATCTTTGTTGCTTCTTAATTATTTTTTTGAACTATTGTAATTTCAGATTTGTTGATATGATATATAAATATCGAATTTGAGAATTAACAGCTATTATTAAATCAGTTAAATAAACATAAAACATTAGAAATTAGTTCGTTACACAAGTAACTTTTCATGCATTCCTGCATCAATATTTAATAGCAAGGACTTGATTTGCATTGTTTTAATCAATCGGGAATCAATATTATTAATCATATCAAAAAATTACCTTTATGAAAAAATCAGTACTTTCTATAGTTATTCTGATTATTTTCAGCATGACTTATGGTATCTCTGTATTTTCGCAGAGTACAGCTTCAAACAGCAGTAATCCTTTGGTTTATCCTCAAAACCCATCACCAACCGATTCGGTTTATATTTATTATTCATACGTTTCTACTGATGGTTGTCCTGATTTTTATTTTCAACGCGATTCAATAACATATAATGCGATATATGTTAGTTTGCGAAAAATACAGAATTCGGGGAGAATTTGTACGCAGGTTATTACCAATTTTACTGCCAAAATGTTTCTTGGTTTATTTAAAACCAATGCGAAAGTATTTTTGGATGGGAAATTCCTAACTGAAATTATACCACAATGCAAGCCTGATAAAGAAGGAGTTGTGGTAAATTGTAATGGCAATTTGTACATTCAGGAAATATCTCCATTGGCTGTTATGCAGCTTTATGTAATTTCAAAAAGTTCTAATTTAACACTAAAATTAGGAGATAAGGTTAAATTTGCAGGAACAAAATTTTCTGCCAATACAAATGTATATGCTCCTTGTTCAGTGGTGGGAGAAGCAAACTGCATTACATTAGTTGAACCTGCTCCGGTATGTATAAAAGATCGAAAAGGAATTGTTGTACTTTGTAACCGTCAGTTGTTTATTCAAGAAATTACGTCCACCTATGATTCCGCAAAAGTTAGCAATCCGAAGCTTTTCGCATTTGATAACCCAGCAATAACCGATGCAGCAGGAGTTACTAAACCTGCATTATCCTTGAACAATAAAGTTATATTTGGCGCTGAACTTTTCGAAAATACACAGAACTATGTTGATGCACAATGTCCTGTTTCAGGCAAAGTTAAATGCTTTGAGTTGATTTATGATGCACCTGAGTGTGAGTTAAATAAAGAGGGCATTGTAGTAAAATGTAATAATGATTTGTTTATTGAAGAAATCAGTATTGCTGCGATTGCCATAAAACAACTGTATGCTATTAAATTAAATTCGAATTTATTACTGAAGGAAGGTGACCACGTCAAATTCGGAGGTTATAAAGTTCAAATCGACTCATTGAGTTCAACCCTGCCATGTCGAATTGTTGGCGTGGCGGTTTGTGCAAAAATTATTGAAACCCCACCCCCACCTTGCATTGCAGACCGTAAAGGAGAAGTGGTATTTTGTGAAAACAGTTTGTTTATTAGAGAAATCACCAATTTAACCGATGCTACCGAAGTTTACAGATTGTATGCTTTTGAAAATCAAGAAACTATTAATGCAGATGGAACAACATCACAACGTTTGAGTGTGGGCGATATAGTAAAATTTGCACCTGTATTTTTTTCTAACGATTCTGTCAGAACAGAAAATTGTCCTGTAGTTGGAAAGGCAGTTTGTATAACTTTGATTTACGATGTACCAAATTGTGTTCCCGAGCGAAAAGGAAAAGTTATAACATGCAACAATCAGTTATATATCAGCGAAATAACTCCAACTACTCAAAATTCTCTGCAGTTATATGCTTTCAAAAACAACAGTAATTTTGAAACTCTCAAAGAAGGTGATTATGTAATATTCGGTGCTGTTCAGGTACAACCGAACACTGAAACTTCAATTAAAGATTGTAAAATTGTTGGTATTGCTGAATGTTGGAAGATAATTGAATCTTCTCCTGAATGTTTATTAAACCGGAAAGGTGTTATTGAACAAGGTATAGATGGTTGTCAGGGAAGACTTTTCA
>CAYNGF010000080.1:0-16928 GCA_964396515.1 uncultured Paludibacter sp. | reverse complement strand
AACTCAAATATACAACAGTAGGGTGAATGCTTTGGCGTTTGCCCTATTTTTTTTTCTAAATATGTTTGTCGGTCAGTAGTAATTTCAAATCTATATTTTCAAATTAACTTAACTATATTTTATCTCCTAAAATCAATTTGAGAGTTTCGTTTCGAAGAAATTTATTACCTGATGAATAAACAAACTGTGGAATAAAACGTATTTCCTTAGGTGTTTCATGCTTCGATAATACCCTTTTAAGGTCATTGATTAAATTTGATTCGATAGAATTATCAGAGCATTCAATTATCAGCACAATTTTGTTTTCGGTAATTTCATTTTCAACCGATCCGATAAAAAAATTATAAGGAATCAGGTTCTCAATTTTCTTCTCAACCTGCTCAGGATGAATTTTTATTCCACCGCTGTTTATCACTAAGTCGGCTCTTCCAAGCCATTTAAACGATTTTTTATCAAGAATCTTAACTATGTCGTTTGTCTGAATTTCATCTTGGAGTAAATGTGGCGCTGAAATTATCAAGCAACCACGCTTATCTTGCCGGATAGAAATTGCATCAAATAAAGTAAAAAAATCTGACTTATTATTACCATTTAAGCAACGCAAAGCAATGTGTGAACAGGTTTCAGTCATTCCATACGTTTCAAATAATCTGCAGGGCAATTCTTTGGCAATTTTTTCCAAATTAGAATTTACACGTCCGCCACCAACAATTACATCGCTAACATCTCTGATTTTTAATGTATCGGCAGAATAATATAACTGATAGGGCGTAATTGCAACAAAGTCAATTTTTTGTGTTATATTCTCAAAAGGATTTGCTTTTGGTTCAGTAGTAATAAGGTTAAATCCTCCTATAATTGCCCGAACGAGCATCATTTTGCCGGCAATGTACGTAGCTGGAAGACAAAGTAATGCGGTTTTTGTTTCGTTCAAATTAAAAAATGCATTGGTCATTTGGGCTGAGTTTCGCATTGCATTTTTACTTAATCGTATTTCTTTGGGCAATCCTGTAGATCCTGAGGTGTGAGTAGTTATCCATTCGCTGTTACTAAACCATTCAATCAGAAACTGATTGATGGCATTTTCCCACGCTGTGTGTGGGTGTTCGGTTTTTATCAGCTTTCCGATATTGTTTTTATCAAACAAAATGCCATTAAGTTGTATTTTTTCCTTTTTCATATCAATATTGAAGTAAGATTCCAGCTCTGGTTTTTATTATAAAATAATTTTGCATCGGTAATTTGTAATGGAGATGGAATATTATTCAGATACAATTTTCCGGTTCCCAAGCCTTGGTGCAGATTTGAATTCAATGTATAAGTCCATTGCGCTATGGCATTTAAACCAATATTCGACTCTAAAGCCGAGGTAATCCACCATTTAATATTTAAATTCTCGGCGTGTTTTATCCATTCTTTCGATAGTTTAAATCCGCCAAGTAAACTTGGTTTTAAAATTATGTAGGCAGGCTTAATTTTTTCAAGTAAAAATGCTTTTTCTTCCGATTTTATACCGATAAGTTCTTCATCAAGAACAACAGGGATCGGAGATTTACTGCAAATTTCAGACATTGTATCAACCTGTCCAGGTTTTATTGGCTGCTCGATGGAATGTATATGAAATGAGGCAAGTTTTTCGAGATTATACATTGCATTTTCCGGCGTAAATCCTCCGTTCGCATCTAATCTGATTTCAATTTGGTGTGACGAAAATTGTTTCCGGATATTGGCAATTATTTCGAGTTCGGTATTAAAATCAAGCCCGCCCACTTTGAGTTTTATACATCGAAATCCGGCTGAAATTTTTGATTCAATTTGCTGTTGCATAAATTCTTTATCGCCCATCCAAACAAGTCCGTTAATATCTATTCCTTTTTCACCTTTTGTGAAGTCTGATGGAAAAAGCATCTTCGAACCATTCACTTTCAAATCGAGAATGGCTGTTTCAAGTCCGAAAGCAATCGATGGATATTCGGTTAAATCAATATCAGAAACAGTTAATCCTTTGCTTAATGCATCGCAAACTTCATTCAGTTTATTAATGTAACCATTCGATGGGTCTATACTCAAATAAGGAATAGTAGAACATTCACCAATACCTGTAAAGCCATTTTCCTCCAAAATAAGAAAATATGAACTTTTCCGGTGTAAAACTCCACGAGATGTTCCCGCAGGAAATTTGAATTGAAATTGAATGTGCTTGAATCTGGCTTTCATTGTTAATATCTTTACATGAAGAGATTGATCCGAAAAGTCATTTTTAAAGAAAATCGGATATTTTCTCTTTGTGTTTTTTTATACAAACGTTTGTATATTAATGTATTAATGAATGTTTTATTTGCACTCTTGCGTAAGTAAATTATGAATTCTGTTTTTTGAGATAAAACTAAATAATCAATCCCAATCCCCAAAGTATAGCAAAAAGTAAGGTTCCAAATGCCAGCTTGCCTAATTCCGGATTAAGTTCGACAGCGTTTTTGTAAGTAAAAACTTTTTTCAGGTTTAACAATAATAACGCATACGAGAGCAGTACTAACCATTGCCAGGGCGATTTGTAATTAACAAATATGTAAATAATTGATAAGAAAATAGCTCCGGAAATCAGAAATAAATGGTAATAAACAGCTTTTTTAGGCCCCATTGCTACAACAATGGTTCTTTTACCTGCATTTTTATCAGCTTCGTAATCACGCAGGTTGTTCATGTTTAGTACTCCGGTGCTAAGCAAGCCCATAGCTGAAGCCGGTATTAATAAATTCCATGAGAACAATTGCGTGTGAAGAAAATACGTGCCAATAACACCAACTAAACCAAAAAATATAAAAACATAAATATCTCCCAAACCACGATATCCGTAAGGATTTTTTCCAACAGTATATTTTATAGCTGCCGCTATTGCTCCAACTCCTATAACCGAAAAAATAAGAGTGTTGCTTAAATCAATTCCGTGTGTGCCGATAAGTATGAGCCATAAGCCTGAAATTAATGTGAAAATAGCGATTACAATGATACCTTTTAACATTTTTTTTGCCGAAATCTGTCCTGATTGAACCATGCGTTTAGGACCAATTCGTTCAGAAGTATCTTTTCCATTTACAAAATCGCCATAATCATTAGCCAAATTTGATAATATTTGAAGCAAAATTGTAGTAATTGCAGCCAGCCCAAAAACCGACCATCGAAAACCATTATCGCTCACAGCCAATGCCGAACCCAGTATTGTGTTTGATAACGCTAAAGGCAGCGTTCTTAAACGGAAAGCAGAAATCCAGTTTTTAAACATTTTAAGATTAAATTTGAGTAAACCCAGCTGCATGCCAGATAGTGAACAATGACTAAGGACAAAATTAACATTATAAGAATAAATTATAGAACGATATATTGACACATTGGCATTTTATCAAATTGACACATTAATTCATTTACTCATTGATATTTACCATAGCAATGGGAACAAATTTTTATTATAACTATAGTTCCTTGTTTTGTTATTCTGCAAGGCGGAATCTTCGTTTTAATCCCTTTGTTACAACAACAAATTATTTCAAGGTAATTTGGGATATTTCGAAAAATCTGGTTTGCGTTTTTCCAAAAAAGCGTTTTTGCCTTCTTTTGCTTCTTCGGTCATATAGTAAAGCATAGTGGCGTTGCCAGCTAATTCCTGAATTCCGGCTTGTCCATCTAATTCGGCATTGAGTCCGGCTTTTATCATTCGTAGAGTCAGCGGGCTATGCTGCATCATTTGCTTACACCATGCTACAGTTTCGTTTTCTAATTGGTCAAACGGAACCACAGCGTTTACCAATCCCATTTCTAAAGCTTCGGCAGCCGAATATTGTTTACAAAGAAACCATATTTCGCGTGCTTTTTTCTGCCCTACAATGCGTGCCAGATATGATGATCCGAATCCTGCATCGAAACTTCCAACTTTTGGTCCTGTTTGTCCGAAAATGGCGTTATCAGAGGCAATTGTCAGATCGCAAACTACATGAAGTACGTGACCTCCACCAATTGCAAACCCATTGACCATAGCAACTACAGGTTTTGGCATACTACGTATCATTTTTTGCAAATCAAGTACATTCAAACGTGGAATTCCATCTTTGCCAATATAACCGGCTGTTTCTTTAACATTGATGTCGCCCCCGCTACAAAATGCTTTGTCGCCTTCGCCGGTTAAAATTATTGTTCCAATATCCTGACTATCCCGACAATAAACCATCGCTTCAATCATTTCCTTTATTGTATCGGGGGTAAACGCATTGCGATAACGAGGTCGGTTGATGGTGATTTTTGCAATTCCTTCGAAATACTCAAACTTGATTTCTTCAAATTCCTTAATTGTTGTCCAGTTTCTCATAATGATGAATAAAATCTTTTTTTAATCAGATAAATAAAAATGTTAGCTTTGTTTTGATTCTATTGTTTTAATTTTTTGAAAATACCCCTTATAATTCTCAGTATTCAAATCGCTGTCGGTAAAAACTTCAAGAACGGTTGCTTTTTCCGAATTTAATAATTTGTATATTGCCTCAGAAAGATCGTAAGTTTTTGTACAACATATATATTCCAACCCGTATGCTTCAGTTAACGATTTTATTTTTACGTTATGTGGCGTTGTGAAAAAATCGATACTGTTAGCCATCAACTCTTTATCGCCAATAAAGCGGAAAATATTTCCGCCATTGTTATTCATTACTATTATTTTTAATTTATTACTTACATAATTATTCCAAAATGCATTTGAATCGTAAATAAACGATATGTCGCCTGTTAATAAAACCGTTGTTTTTTTTGATACAAAAGCATAGCCAACTGCAGTTGATGTGCTGCCATCGATGCCCGAAGTACCACGATTACAAATGTATGTTATGTCAGGTCGAGCCTGAAAAAGCTGCGTCCAACGTACCGAAGTACTATTGGCTAAATGTAACACTGTTTCAGATTTTATTTGAATCAGTAACTCGGTTGTTACATCTAAATCAGAAATCTTTTTTGCTAACCGTTTTGGATTTTTAATAAAACTTTCGTGTAGATTTTCCATCGTAAATTTTTCATTTTCAAATACCAAAGAAAAATTACTTTTGGTTTTACCGAACGGCATTTTTCCTAAACTTTCGGTGGCTAATCCCGGTATTATGGTTGATAGACTTTTGTAAGTGTCCACATACGGCATCGACGATTCTAATTGCCATTGTTCTGCTGGCCTATTTTCCCGTAAAAATAATTTGAGTTGCTTACAAATTACTGAATGTCCAATGGTTATTAATAAGTCGGGTGCAAATTTTTCTTTGTTTTCCAAAGAATTAATACGTGCAAACAAAGACTCGGGTTGTGTAATAATTTTATCTCCTGTAATATTCGAAAGATTTTCTGCAATTACTACCACATCCGGTTCATTAGCGAGTTGACAAGCTAACTGATTTAGACAGGAATTTTTCGCAAAAACGCCGAATATAACTATTTTGCGTTTAAACCCCGTCCACTTTTTCTGAAGTAATTTTATACTTTCATCGGTTAACGATATTTGAGCCGAAAGTGTTTTAATTGTTTTGGGGTTTGAGTGTGCTATTGGCAATGGAGTATAGATAGGCTCACGTAACGGAACATTAATATGCACTGGTCCTTGAGGATAAGTTAACGCAGAATCGATTGCTTGTGATACTTGTCTGTCGGAAAAATGCAAGTCTGAAATGTTTTCTGTTTCAACAGGTAGACTAAAACTAGCTTTTATATAATTGCCAAATATATTTGTTTGTCTTAATGTTTGTCCATCAGCCTGGTCAATCATTTCGGCAGGTCGGTCGGCGGTAAAAACTATTAATGGTAAATTCTGATAATAGGCCTCGGCAATAGCAGGAGCAAAATTCAGAACTGCTGTGCCCGAAGTACACACAAGCGCCACTGCTTCGCTACTTTGTTGTGCTATGCCAATTGCAAAATATGCTGCGGAACGTTCATCGGAAATGCTTAAACACTCCATTTTTTTATGAGCAGTAAAAGCAAATATTAATGGTGCATTACGTGAACCTGGCGAAATAACAACCTTGCTTACGCCTTGCTGAACACAAATTTCGGGTATATTTTTAATTCCTTGTCGGAAATGAAATTCTTTATTTTGCATTTAATATGTTGTTAATTAAATGATTAATAAAATTAATCATTTTCTTTATTAAGATTCTTAATCGCATTTACCATTGTTAGCATTTTATTGTCGGTTTCTTCCCATTCTTTTTGGGCTATTGATGCCGGGGTAATTCCTGCTCCACTATATAAAACATATTCCTTATCAAACAATTGTAAACAACGTAAGTTTACGAAAATAGCGGTTCTGTTAAAAATATTTATTGGCCCAAAGTACCCTGTATAATAGGAGCGATTATGCTTTTCGTTAGTCAGAATGAAATCTTGAGCTTCTTTTTTAGGTAATCCACCTACAGATGGAGTAGGGTGGAGGGTTTTTAAAAAATCTCCAAATCGTTCAAGTAAATATAATTGTGAAAACTCAAAGGTAGTTTTTAAATGAATTAAGTTTGCAGCTTTATAGTTTTCAGGTCCTTTTTTCGATATCTCACCAATATCAAAAGCGTGTAATATGCTTTCAACATATTTAGTAACAATTTTCTGTTCTTCTATTTCTTTACTGCTCCAACTATATGCATTAATATCTTCAAGCAAAGCAAGCTGAGTACCGGCTATCGAAGCCGTTTGAGCCACATCATTCTCTATCGTTAGTAGTGGCTCGGGTGTAGCGCCAACCCAACATCCTAGTTCAGGTAATTGCATTAGATATATAAAAGCATGAGGGTATTTCCTGCACAATTTGAGAAAAAAATCTTCCACTTCAAATGTATCAGGAATTTTCTCAACTCTAACTTTCGATAATACTACTTTGTGAAACAACTTTGCTTCCATTGCCAAAATGGCCTTGTTCACATTGTTGGTAAATTCTGCGTAGCTTGTGGTTTGCAAATTGTTTTTCTTTTTCTTTAGTTCAACAAAATGTTTGTTGTTTTCCAGATTTTGAATTAAATCATCTGAAATGTCACTTGAATTTATAAGGATATCCGGATTTAAAAAAAATACTCCGTTTTTATCTGATTCAGCAAACGGAGATACAATAAAACCTTTCTTTCTATACAAGTCATTAAAAGTATTAACTTTTTCGGGAAATGAGCTGTGTTGTATAAGCGTAATTATTTCGTTACTCTGTGGCAAACGATATGATGCGAAAGGTATGTTCTGTTTTAAACAAACCTTTATTGTTTTTTTAACTAAATTATACGATTTTGAATTTAAATTCATTATGTTATTCAGGTTTAATTGGCACAATTCGGTTGGTTAAACGACACAATGAAATAAGTTTGCCGGTTTTATCTTCGATACGAATTTCCCAAACATGCGAAGTTTTACCTTGGTGAATGATTTTGCCCGTACCATAAACTTCATTTTCAGTTGTATTTGCAATGTGGCTTCCGTTAATTTCAACTCCATACACGTGAAATTTGGATGTGTCAACCAGTAAGACTGAACCAATACTGCCTACCGATTCTGCTAAAGCCATGGATGCACCACCATGTAAACGCTTCATTGGCTGAAAAGTTCTATTATCAACCGGCATTTTTGCGATAACTTTACCATCTGATATTTCGGTAAACTCAATGCCTAATTGCTCAATAAGAGTATTTTTACATTGCGTATTTATTTGATATACAGATATATTATTGTTCATGACTATTTGTATTTTATAATAATACAAAGATATGAATTTTAGCTCAAATAAATTAAAAGATTAAACTAAGCCTTCATATTTGGTTTTCTTTTGCAAATAATGAGAAGTATATTTTTGATAACATTAATTGAAATCCATTATCTGATAATGGTTTATTAATTCTAATAATTTGTATCTTTGTAACACAAAACAGTAAACCGGTTTGTCGCGTTACCTGAACGGTAATGAGGAAAGTCCGGGCAACGTAGAGCACCATACTTCCTAACTGGAAGTTGTTCGTGAGAGCAAAGTAGTGTAACAGAAAATAACCGTCTTGCCATTGGCGAGATAAGGGTGAAAAGGTAGGGTAAGAGCCTACCGGTATTTCCGGCGACGGAAATAGCCGTACACCTTATGGGTTGCAAGATCAAATATACCGGCGCAGTAGGGCTGCTCGTCCGATGCCGGGGGGTAGATTGCTTGAGGTAAATGGTGACATTTATCCCAGATAAATGACAAACACGTGGCGTAAGCTACGTACAGAACCCGGCTTACAGGTTTACTGTTTTTTTTACTCTGAACCCCAATATCGTAACAGTAGCTCATAATTTAGTGAATAACTAATTTTAATTAACCATATATTCGATACGTAAAATTAGGATATTCTCGAACTTAATCGATAAAAAATTAAAATTTTTCAATCTAAAAAAATCCTGCAATGAGCAAAATTGTACAATTTTTTACGCGAATAGGTAAGTTTTTTGGATATGATATCTGGCATATCACGGAGAATGAGTTGTCGCGTGGAAAAAAATTATTATACAGGTTAGTAAAAATAGTTATTCTTGCCATTCGTGAATATTCTAACAATAAACTTAATATTAAGGCATCGGCGCTAACATATTCAATTTTGTTTGCAATAGTACCAATGCTCGCACTTTTGGTAGGAATAGGAAGAGGCTTCGAAATCGATAAAATGATTGAGGATTCACTTGCTGAAACATTTGTAGCACAAGCTGACTTAATACCGGAAGTTATAGGAGCTGTAGGAAGGTACCTCGATACCACAAAAAGCGGAATTTTTATTGGTGTGGGATTAATAGTTTTGATATGGTCGGTAATGAATTTTTTTATTCAGGTTGAAGATGCTTTTAACAGCATTTGGCAGGTAAAAAAATCTCGTTCGGTTCTTCGTCAATTTTCTATTTATTTTTCGGCTATGTTCATTATCCCGGTACTCATTGTTTTTTCGAATGGTCTTTCTATTTATATCAATACAGCACTTTCACAATCTGTATTTTCAAACCTGATTAATCCCGTAATGAGGTACAGCGTAAAGTTCTCTCCCTATTTTGTGAACTGGATAATTTTTACCGTAATGTATATGTTTATACCTAACACAAGGGTGAAATTCTCAAATGCACTTACAGCGGGAATTATTGCAGGAACTGCTTTTCAGATTTTTCAAATTATTTACATCAACGGACAGGTTTATTTATCGCGCTATAATGTAGTTTATGGAGGTTTTGCAGCTATACCGCTTTTATTACTCTGGTTACAGATTTCATGTCTGATAGTATTACTCGGTGCCGAAATTTCTTATGCCGCTCAAAATATAAGGCATTATGATTTCGAGATTGATACAAACAATATAAGTACGCGTTACAAAAATTATTTAACACTTTATATAACCTATATTTTGGTTAAACGATTTGAGGAAAAATTACCTCCTTTATCTTCGCAGCAAATTGCCAAAGATTATAAGCTACCTATTAGGCTGCTTCATCAGATTTTGAATCGCCTTGTTGAAGTAGAATTGATAATTGAGGTTTTCAACGATCATTCGAAAAAGAAAATGTATCAGCCGGCATTTGATATAAATCAATTGACATTAAAAGTGTTTTTCGAAAAACTTGAAGGTTTTGGATCTGAATTTTTTGTTAATGACAAAAACGTGGTACTTGATAACTTATGGGTAAGAATGGAAGAGATGTGGGCAAAAACTTCGGAATATTCTGCTCAGAAGCTAATCAAAGATTTATAAAAAAACGTTTCCTTACATTAATCAGGAAACGTTTTTTGTTTGAGCCTCTTGTCGGATTCGAACCAACGACCCCGAGATTACAAATCACGTGCTCTGGCCAGCTGAGCTAAAGAGGCAGAAGGGTAAGCCCTCTGCATCGCACCGCTACAACCATCTACCCTTGCTGCGGTCAGGCCCTGGGGGAGTTTGAAGGGAGCTGGTCGTGCAGCACTTACCCGGCACAAAAATACTGCTTTTTTACAATTCTGCAAAATCATTTTTTCAAAATAATGAAAATAACTGACGTAACAAAGAAATTTATTCAGGAAAACTCCGATGCAAATGTACATGAACTTGCTTTAAAATCAGCTAATTATCCTGAAATTGATATTCCATTTGCCTTACAGCAAATTGTTGGACGAAAAAAAATAAAAAGTAAAATTCCGACTTTTTATGTGAATCAAAATATTATTTATCCACCCAAAATTTCGCTTGAACAAACGTCATCGGAGGCTACTGCACGTTATAAAGCTGCATTATGTAAAGGAAAAATTTTTATTGATCTTACAGGAGGTTTCGGTTGCGATTGTTATTTTATTTCCCAAAATTTTCAGCAGGCTTATTTTGTTGAATATAATGAAGAATTATGCGGAACTGCTATGCATAATTTTGAAGCCTTGCATGCTGAAAATATAAACGTAATATGTTCAAAAGCCGAAGATTATATTTTAAAAATTAAAGAAAAAGTTGATTTGATTTACCTCGATCCTGCCCGAAGAAGCAACACCGGCAGTAAAACTGTACTTATTGCTGATTGTACCCCCAATGTAGCGGAAATGGTCGACTTATTACTCTCAAAATCTTCTACAGTGCTCATAAAACTTTCTCCTTTAATAGATATTTCTGCCGCAATGAAAGAACTGAAATATGTTTCTGAAGTACATGTGTTAGCAGTTGATAACGAATGCAAAGAAGTTCTTTTATTACTGAAAAATGAAAGGGTGGATTTTGTTACAATAAATGCTGTGAACTTGCACAATGAAAGAGAAAAAGAATGTTTTTCTTTTAAACTAATCGATGAGAGTATGATAGAGGTTTTTTTTGCTGATAGACTAAAAAAATATTTATATGAACCTAACAATGCAATTCTAAAAGCAGGTGCTTTCAAAATTTTGACACATAGATTTGAAATCAAGAAACTTGATATAAGCACACATCTTTATACTTCTGATCAAATTCTCGAAAACTTTCCAGGTAGAGTATTCAGAATTGAAGAAATTATTCCTTTTTCAAAACAAGGTATTAAATCATTGAAATTAAAATTCTCCAAAGCAAATGTTACAGTGCGTAATTTTCCTCTTACTGTTCCCGAGATTCGTGCTAAAACGGGATTAAAGGAAGGTGGTGATGTATATATTTTTGCATCAAGGTTTAAAAATGAAAATTTGCTGATTGTTTGCAAAAAAATATGATAAACCGAAAAAAAGCCTGTTGCTTCTCAGCAAAGGCTTTTCAGTTCACACATAATAAACATTCGGTTCTGTGAAAAACCGCATGTTATACATTAAAATTTCACATCGTATGATGGTTCTTCTACAATTTCAGGAACGAGTTGTGTATAAACTACTTTCCCGGTTTCATCAATTGCTACAACCGATCGTGCCATCAAGCCTGCTAAAGGACCGTCTGTCATAAGTACTCCATAATCGGTTGCAAAATTATGATAGCGAAAATCAGATGCTGTTATCACGTTATCAAGCCCCTCTGCGCCGCAAAAACGACTCATTGCAAAAGGTAAGTCTTTCGAAACACATAAAACTACTGTATTTTCCTGACCTGATACCCATTTGTTGAAATTGCGTACGGATGCTGCACAAACTCCGGTGTCAAGGCTGGGGAAAATGTTCAGTACTACACGTTTGCCTTTGTAATCCGCAAGACTTATTTCATTGAGTCCTGCACCTACGAGTTTGAAATCGGGTGCCTGAGTTCCTTTTTCAGGTAAATTGCCGTTGGTGTTTACCGGCGATCCTTTGAATGTTACTGTTGCCATTTTGTTTTTTCTTTTTTATTATTGATATTTTGTTTACTTTAATTTCTGCATGTATAACGAAAAAATCGAAGTATTGTTCATAAAAAAAGCCGACAAATGTTTTTACATTCCGGCTGTTTGAGAAGTTTTATTGTAATTTTCTTATTTACTTAATTTTGTTTTTTAGTTCCGCAAATTTTTTTCTGCCAAAAATATAAGCTGCTAAAACCAAACTACCACAGTATATCCCTGAAAGTTCTTTAATTACTGTTTTACTCAGATTTTCTTTTCTTTTTTCCTTGTAAAAAAGTTTCATTACAGCAAAATCCGAACGGGCTTTCAGTACACTTAATGCATTGGGTTTTTTACCGGTAACATACATTTGCAGTGCTGCCACATAATCAAAAAAATACCTGGTTATTAGCACAATCCACAATTTATTTGCAGGAAGATTTTTGTAAAGCATTAGCAGATTATTTCGAAAATTGAGATAAGTTTTATGAGGATGTTCAGTATTTAATGTTCCACCACCTACATGATAAACTACACTCTGTGGCACACAACTTATCCGGTAACCGCGGCTTTTCAATCGCCAGCAAAGATCAATTTCCTCCATATGAGCAAAAAAATCAGCATCGAATCCACCTTCTTTTTTAAATACTTCTGTACGTATAAACAAACATGCACCACTTGCCCAAAAAATATCGCTTACGTCATCGTATTGCCTTGAGTCTTTTTCAACTTCAGTAAAAATACGTCCACGACAAAATGGAAATCCAAACTTATCGATAAAACCACCTGCGGCACCGGCATGTTCGAAACGGGAACGATCGTAATAAGCTAATATCTTTGGCTGACATGCTGCTACATTTGCATTTACATCCATAAAATCAACCAAAGGTAAAAGCCAGTCAGGGGTAACTTCTACATCTGAGTTTAAAATTACTGTGTATTCTGTGTCGGTTTGCTCTAATGCTTTATTGTAACCTTCAGCAAATCCGTAATTTTTGTCAAATGTAATTAATCGTACAGCAGGGAATTCATCACGCAAGAGCAACAACGAATTGTCAGTCGAGCCATTATCTGCAACTACAATTTCTGCTAATTCCGGTTGAGTATTCTTAATTAATACGGGCAAGTATTGTTTTAGAAAACGTTCTCCGTTCCAGTTTAAAATTATTACAGAAACTCTCATCATCTAAAAAAAGTTTTCAAACTTAATAATGATTACTTTCAAAATTGTGAAATTCGGACTCTGAAATTAAAGTAAATTTAAAAAATTTAGTGAACGTCTAATTTGCAGTTTTAAAATTTCAATTTTTCCAACGTTTGTGGGTCCAAAGCCAAAACTCAGGATTTTCAAGTATCTGTTCTTCAAGGATAGAAGCAAATTTTTGTGTAATTTCTCCATCGAAAGAATTTTGAATATCTGTACAAACCGGTACAATTTCGCATACATACGACCCTCGTTTAATTCTGTTGATTTTGGCATAATACACCGGCATACTGTATTTACGTGCTAACATTTCAGTGCCGGTGAAAAACCAGGTTTTGCGTCCCAAAAAATTCAGTTGCGTTCTGTTTGAACTTCTGCGAGGTGACTGATCCGAAATCATTCCTACTGAAAATTGCTTATTTGAACTTTTCAATTCAATTAACGTTCGGATAAGCATATCTTTTTCCAAATTTATACCACCATAACGGCTGCGTAATTTTAGCATAAATGCATCAAATTTGTTGTTTTTTAGCTTTTTATATACATTATATAGTGGTTTTTCAGCCGGTAATTGCAAATTTAGTGAAGCACAAACTTCCCAATTACAGTAATGAGACGACATTACGAAAATACTGCGTCCGTCATTGTAATTATCTATTATTAACTCAACATTTTTAAAACTGAAAATATGATTCAATTCTTTATCAGTAATATTAATCTGCTTCAGTGTTTCCAAAATCAAATCACAAAAATACCGATAAAATTTTTTCTCAATAACTTTTATTTCTGTAATATTTTTCTGAGGAAACGTTTCAATAAGATTTTTTCTGACTATTTTTTTTCTGTATCGGACGATATAAAATATTATAAAATACAGTAAATCAGATACATAATATAACATTCGTAATGGCAGCAAAGTTAACAGCCTTACGAATACGTTGAACAGGAAATACATTTAAAACTTATTGAATAAAGATATGAAATAAAAAAAAATAGGAAACCTATTCTTCCTGATAAATTCCCAAAGAACGACCATATTCAAATTCGCCATCCAGAATCAAAGAAATTTCTTCATCATTCAGGTCAATTTTATCCTTTTTTGCACATTTTTGAATGTATTCAAACATCAATTCTTCGTCGATACTTGCATCTTCGGCCGAATCTTCTTCAATAAGACCATTTTCTTCATAAAAATCATAAATTACATCGAGAACATACTCAATTTTAATTTCGTCAATCGTTTTTTTTGCATCTTCAGGAAGAAAATCCAAAATGAATTTTACAGCGTTTTCTTCGTCATAAACCAATAAATCGTCATTTTCTGTTTTCATTTTTTTATTTTTTAGGTAAATATTTTTCTTACAATAGAACTTTCAAATATAATTGATTTTTTGAGAAAAGGAAGTAGAATTATTTTTTTATTTTTCTAACTCGAATTTTTCAATTATGATGAGTATGATTTGTTTATTGAATTTTTGATTCATAAAGCTAAAGTATTCCATCGTATACCATCGAAACTATCTGTAAACCAATTATGTTGAATATTAAACATATTTTTTTTTCAAAATAGAAAAAATTTCATCTGATATATGTATATAAAATTTTGTTGTAAAGAAAAAAAATACTACCTTTGCAGCCGTTTTAAACACTACGGGGTGTAGCGCAGTCCGGTTAGCGCACCTGCTTTGGGAGCAGGGGGTCGTGGGTTCGAATCCCGCTACCCCGACAAAACAAAAAAGTCATATACAATATCTGTATATGGCTTTTTTTTATAAATGATTAGAAATATGGCTGGTATTTACATACATATTCCTTTCTGTAAACAACGTTGTACTTACTGCGATTTTTACACAAGTGTAGCTTCTGAGCAAACCGGATTCTTTATTAATGCATTAAAAAAAGAAATTAATCTGCGAAGCAATTATATTAACGATAATGTAAAAACAATTTATTTTGGCGGTGGAACTCCGAGTATTTTAAAAAAAAACGAATTAGAAATTTTATTTGAAACTATTTACAAAACTTTTAAAGTTGATGCAAATGCTGAAATTACTCTTGAAGCCAATCCTGATGATTTATCGGAATTTTTTTTAAACGAATTGAAGCATACACCAGTAAACCGTCTAAGTATTGGTATTCAATCGTTTACCGACTCCGATTTGCAACTTATGAATCGCAGACATACGGCTCGTGAAGCAATTGAGGCTGTAAAGAGAGCTCAGAACTATGGTTTTGAAAATATTAGTATTGATTTAATTTACGGTTTACCGGGTCAAACGCTAAAACAATGGAACAAACAACTTGAAGTGGCTTTCAGTTTGAATGTGCAACATATTTCGGCTTACGGATTAACCTATGAGATAGGAACACCCCTTTATGTTATGAAAGAAAGGGGAGAAATTATGCCATGCAATGATGATTTAATAAACAAAATGTACAGTTCCTTGCTGTTTAAAATGCGAGAAAACGGTTTTGAAACATATGAGATTTCAAATTTTGCACTTCCCGGGTTTCGTTCCCGACATAACAGCGCATATTGGCATCAGGAACATTATTTGGGATTAGGACCAGCGGCACATTCATACAATGGTAAAACACGTGTATGGAATATTGCTTCAACCGAAAAATGGTTAAAGGCTTTGGATGATAATCAACCTTTTTTCGAAACAGAATTTCTTACGGAAAACGATAAATTCAACGATTATATTATGGTTTCACTGCGTACAGCAGAAGGTGTTGATATTGATTATTTAAAGCAAAATTTCAATCCGAAATTTGTTTCATTTTTTTTAAAAAACATACAAAGTTTTATATTATCAGGTCATGTAGAAGTATATCAATCCAATTTTAGACTAACCGATAATGGCTTCATTATTTCAGATTTTATTATTGGTAAGTTAATAGCAGTTTGATTCAAAAATTAGCTTATTTTCATAAGGTTTAATTACTTAAAAAAAAGTTGTAAATTTGCTCCATTAATAACCCAAAAAAGATATGAATAAAAAGGGATTGAATAATAATTTTCGTACGAAATTTTTAAAATGGTTTTGGTGGATTTTTGCTTCAGGCTTATTGCTATTGGTACTGATGTTTACTTTTATATCATTGGGGTGGGTGGGTTATCTTCCACCTATCGATGAGCTTCAAAATCCGATTAATAAATATGCTACCGAAATTTATTCATCAGATATGCAGTTACTTGGACGTTTTTCGCGTAGTGAAGAAAACCGCGTAAAAGTTGACTACAACCAAATTTCACCAAATGTTATTAATGCTTTAATTGCAACAGAAGATATCCGCTTTTACGAACATTCGGGGATAGATGGAAAAGCACTTTCGCGCGCAGTGATTCTACGAGGAATTTTCAGACGCAAAAGTTCCGGTGGGGGAAGTACAATTACACAACAACTTGCCAAACAACTTTATTCTCCCGATGCAGCTAATGTTTTTGAAAGAGCACTTCAGAAACCTATTGAATGGGTAATTTCGGTTCAACTTGAACGAATGTACACAAAGGAAGAGATTATCACCTTATATCTTAATCAATTCGGATTTTTGAATAATGCCGTGGGTATTAAATCTGCAGCCCAAGTTTATTTCAGTACAACCCCTGATAAACTAAAAATTGAAGAAGCTGCCACATTGGTTGGTATGTGTAAAAACCCTTCACTCTATAATCCTGTTCGTTACAATGAGCGTTCAAAAGGCAGACGAAATGTGGTTCTTAAGCAAATGCAAAAAGCTGACTTCATTAATGAAGCTGAGTTTGATTCATTGAAAAATTTACCTCTTACACTAAAATACCAAAGAGTTGATCATAAAGCAGGTTTAGCACCCTATTTTAGAGAATATCTACGACTGACACTTACAGCTAAAGAACCTGACCGGAACAAATATGCAAGCTGGCAGGAACAAAAATATCAGGAAGACTTATGGATGTGGCAGA
>CAYNGF010000079.1:11156-17096 GCA_964396515.1 uncultured Paludibacter sp. | reverse complement strand
AAGATCGTGGTGCAGTTGGTGGATGATGACAGCGATTGACGTTCACACGAGCGTATTCAACAAGGTTTACCGTCCTTATCTTCACAACGAAGCAAGGACGCAGATTTATTACGGCGGGTCTTCCTCCGGCAAGTCTGTATTCTTAGCACAAAGGGCGGTTTACGATCTGTTGAACGGCGACAGGAATTATCTGGTCGTCAGGCAGGTTGGCAGGACATTGCGCGGGTCTGTGTTCACCGAGATTCAGAAGGTGATAAGCACGTGGGGATTGAGAGACTTATTCACAGCCAACCGAAGCGATATGCTTATCACGTGCAGGAACGGGTATCAGATCATCTTTGGTGGTCTGGACGACGTGGAGAAGCTGAAATCCCTTACTCCGTCAAAGGGCGCGATCACGGATATCTGGGTAGAAGAGGCGACGGAAACATCGTTTGATTCGATGAAACAGTTGGTGAAACGCCAGCGCGGCGGATCCGAATCCATTGCCAAACGCATTACGCTATCGTTCAACCCGATCTACAAAAGCCACTGGATTTACGAGGAATATTTCAAGCGTCTTGGCTGGGCGGATGAGCAGACGAAACACACGGACGACGAGCTGACGATCCTGAAGACGACCTACAAAGACAATCGCTTCCTGACCAAAGGTGATATTTATGATCTTGAGAACGAGCAGGATCAGTATTATCGTGATGTTTACACATACGGCAATTGGGGCGTGCTGGGCAATGTCATCTTCAAGAACTGGAAGGTGGCGGACTTGAGCGATCCGGCAAGCGAATATTATCTACCGGTCGAGCAGAGGACGAACAGACGGCACGGGCTGGACTTTGGTTTTTCAAGCGATCCGGCGGCAATGCCGATGACGCACTACAACCGAGCGCGACAACGAATCTATGTTTACGACGAAATCTACGAAACGGGATTGACCAACGACGTACTGGCTGCCTTGATCCTTGACAAGATCGGGCGTGATCTGGTTATTCCTGACAGCGCGGAGCCGAAGTCAATCGAGGAATTAAGACAGCGAGGAGTGAACGCAATGGGAGCGCAAAAGGGGAAGGATTCGGTTCTGTTTGGGATTCAGTGGCTTCAACAGCAGGAGATCATTGTTGATAAGGCCTGTATCAATATGCAAAACGAGCTTACGCAATACAAGTGGCGCGAAGACGCGAACGGTGAGGCAATGCGAATACCGGTGGACAGGAACAATCACCTGATCGACGCGCTGCGTTACGCTTACGAAAATGACATGCTGCAATCGGGCGTGAAATACGCGCCGTCAATCTGGAATTAGTGAGGGATTATGAACGAGTTAGAGAAATTGTTGGCTAAAAAAGCGGTTGAATCAGAAGGCGACCGGCTGTTATTGTTCGAGAAGCGTTGGCGTACTTACGAGGGGGCGGTTGATGACGCGCTGAAGGTTGAGGCAGGCAAGGCGAATGATAACGTCAAGCTGAATGACGCGCGGATCATTGTGGACAAGGGCGTTTCGTTTTTGTTTGGCAAAGACGTTTCATTCGATATTCAGGAAGGCGTGAAGACGCCGGAGGAAGAATACCTGGATGAAGTCTGGTTTGAGAACAACAAGATCACGACATTGCAGAAGCTGGCTTTGAACGGCGCAGTCTACGGAACGGCGTTCCTGAAGATCAAGCGCGTTCCTGGCGGGTTGCCGCGTCTGATCGTGATCGACCCGACGACCATATCGGTCAAGCTGGCAGAGGACGATATCGACTACGTGGAAAGCTACACAATCCGTTACCCATCAATTGATCCAAACACGAACCGGCCAGTGACGATCAGGCAGGAGTTTGAGCGCAACGGCTCCGGCTGGGTGATCACGGACAAGCGCGGGTACATGGACAGCGCGAACCTTGAGGTGGTGAACCGCGAGGTCTGGAACTATGACTTTTCCCCAATTGTGCATTGCCAGAACATCGTCAATCCGAACGTGTTTTGGGGACGAAGCGATCTGGAAGACGACGTGATCGGCGCGATCATGGCAAAGAACTTTGTGATCTCAAACATGATGAAGATATTGCGCTATCACGGACACCCGAAGACGTGGACGAAGGGCGTGAACAGTGCTGACGAACTCAAGTCAAACACAGACGAGGTGATTATGCTGCAAAGTCCACAGGCTGAGATCGGCTTGCTGGAAATGCAGAATGATCTTGGCTTGTCTTTGCAGGTCTGGCAGGAATTGAAGGATCACATTCACGAGCTGGCACGCGTGCCGGAAGTGTCAACCGGCAAGGTCGAGAGCGTCGGGCAATTATCCGGCATTGCGCTTGAGATTCTCTATCAACCGCTTTTGGAACTGACAGAATCGAAGCGCAATACCTACGGTGAGCTGATCACGGAAGTAAACAGGCGTCTGCTGGCGATCAATGGCATGGGCGATCGCCACATCACAAAACTCAACTGGCAGGCGTTGCTGCCGAAGGACGTTCAGGTTCAGGCGAACGCGGCGCTTACACAAAAGCAGTTGGGCGTTTCGACTGACACGCTTTTGCAGCAACTTGGCTACGATCCTGATCTGGAGAGGAAAAAGAGAGAGCGGGAATCCGAAAGTCTGGGTTCGGCATTGCTGAGAAAGTTTGACAGTGGCGAAACAAACGATATCGATTGAACAACTAAGCGAGAAATACCAGCTTAGGTTACTCAGACACGAGCGAAAAGCCGCGTCAGAAATGGCGAAGGCTTATCATTCTGCATGGCTGCGAATCCGCAAGAAGCTTGACGAGCTGGAAGAAGAGCGACAGCGCTTACTCTCCGCTGGCGAAGATATCCCGATGGTTTGGTTCTACAACAACGAGCGATATCGCTCGTTGCTGAAACAGGTCAGTGATGAGCTGCAGAAGTTTGCCTCTTACGCCGAGGACAAGACGCTGGAACAACAAGCGCAGGCAGTGTTATATGGTTTGAGAGATGCAGAAGAGCTGGCAATGGCAGCGTTGGGCGAAATCCCGCCTGGGATAACTTTGTCGTGGATCAAGCTAAACCCGAGGGCGGTTGAAACGATGGTCGGGATGAACCAGCCAGGATCGCCGCTGCACATGCTTTTCTCTGTTTTTGGAGCGGAGGGATTATCGCTTGCGAAAACAGCGTTAGAGGACGCCCTGATACTGGGACAAGGGCCGCGCGATGTGGCAAGGGCTTTGCGAGACGCGCTGGGTGTTAGTCTGACAAGAGCTCTTACGATCGCACGTACGGAGATGCTGCGAGCCTATCGAACTGCCAATCTTGCCAGCTACAAAGAGAACCGTCATATCGTCAAGGGCTGGAAGTGGATGGCGACGCTTGATGGTCGAACGTGCGCGAGCTGTTTCGCAATGCACGGGAAAGAGTTTGGGGTTGATGAGAAGTTTTCAAGCCATCCGAACTGCCGATGCACCGCCGCCGCAGTGACGCCAACATGGGAAGAGATCGGCAATCGTTACGGGCTTGACCTGAGCGAGCTTGACCAGCGGGATGTTGAGACGATGGAGAGCCTGATGGCGAAAGGCTACACAGAGGAACAAGCGAACCAATATCTGATGCGAAATCTGACCGGCGAACAGGCGTTTGGTATGTTGGACGAAAAGACGCAGCAGGAGATATTGGGCAAGGCAAAATTCCTGGCATGGAAAGACGGCGCGTTCGAGTTTGCTGATCTGTCTGTGATGACCCATTCGCCGATTTGGGGCGATGGTCGTAAAGTCGCCAGCCTTGTTGAGTTACTGGGAAGTGTTGACGCGAAAAAGTATCTGGATATGTTGAAGAAAAAATGATATTGCACGCGTAGAAAATTTGTGCTAAAATATAGTTACAAGTGAATAGCGGAAGTCCCGCAGAACTCACGATGGAGTATTAACCCCGGAGTTGTAAATCTGAATCATTTTAGATTTGCAATTGCGGGGTTTTTTGTTTTTCACTCAATTTACGTAACGCCAGACGGTAAAAAGGCGGAAAGGATTGAACAATGACGGAAGAAGTCAAACAGGTACAAGAGTCGGTAAATCAGAGTGAAACAGCGGTTAATTCTGGTGACGCTACCAGCACGCAAGGAAAGACCTACTCGCAGGAGGATCTGAACCGGATGTTCGCGGATCGGGCAAGACAAGCTGAAAGCGCGATGCTGAAGAAACTGGGTTTTGAGAGCGTGGCAGACGCGGAAGCCCTGATCAAAGAGCACAAGGAGCGCAAACAGTCTGAAATGAGCGCGCTTGAGAAGGCGCAGGCTCAAAACGCAGAACTGCAAAAACAGCTTGCACAGGCAGCCGAAGCGCAAAAGGCTTTGGCTCTGCAAAGCGCGATCGTGAGCATGTCGGCAAAGTTGGGAATCGTGGACGCGGACGCCGCATTCAAGCTGCTCGATAAAGGGGCGATTGAATTTGGCGACGACGGCAAGCCGAAGAACGTTGAGGCGTTGCTTCAGGCAATGTTGAAAGACAAGCCGTATTTGTCTACGACCGGCTCAACATCACCGATGAATCCGGGCAGGTTCCGAGATGAGAGCGACCCATTTTTGAGGGGTTTGCTCAAGGAAGACAAAAAATAGTTAAGGAGCAAAAGAAATGCCAAACACAATTTCAGGCTATGTCGAAGCCTACAAGAAACTTTTCGACAGATTGTATGAAACCTACTCCCTGACCGCGGTTTTAGACCGCAAGGCGGAGCTGATCCAGGCGGGTATGCCAACCGTGAAGATCAGAAACATCGAGACCGTCGGTCTGGGCAATTATTCCCGCACGACCGGTTATCCGAAGGGCCAGCTCACCGTGAGCTGGCAGCCTTACACGCTGACACAGGATCGCGCCCGTGAGTTTTCCATCGACCGAATCGACGACATGGAACTCCTGGGAGAGACCGTGCGGGACACGGTTGACACCTTCATGCAGGAAGAGGTCACTCCCGAGATCGACGCCTACCGCTTCGCAAAGTATTACACCGGCGCGGCAAAAAAGGCCACCCCGGCTGCATTGACAGCAGACACCGCCCTGCAAGCGATCCGTGAAGGTTTGCGCTGGCTGGACGACAAGCGCGTTCCCCGTGCCAACCGGTATATCTTCGTCAGCTCCGCTGTTCAGGCGCTGGTCGAGGACGGCGTGAGCGTGTTTCGCCTATATTCCAACGAGGGCGGAATCAGCGGAATCGTCAACACTGTTGACATGGTTCCAATGATCATGGTTCCTCAAAGCTTGTTCGTGTCAGCGATCACTTTGAACGCAGGCGCAAGCGAAGACGCTGGCGGTTTCGCCAAGTCCGAAGGAGCTTCTGACCTGAACTTCCTCATTCTCCACAAGAACGCAGTCGCGCAGGCTAAGGTGATCGACAAGATGAAAATCTTCAGCCCTGATGAAAATCAGGAGATGGACGCCTGGCTCTACCAGCACCGAATCTATCACGACGCCTTCGTGAACACCCGTTTCGCAGACGCGATCTATGCCCACGCGAAGCCAGCCGGATAGTCGTAGGTGAGCAATGTTGACACTATTCAAAGACGGAATCACGGTTGTGGTTGCTGAATCAGACGCACAGCGTTTTCTGGACGCTGGCTACGAGAAAGTAGAGCCTGACAAGCCGGAAGGCGTAAAGGGCAAGAAATAAGAAGCTACGGGGTGGTGGTCGTGTCCTCCCTCACGCCTGCCACCCTTAGCCCAACGGAGAACAAACGATGGCGCGAGACACAATGGACAAACTGATCGGACTTGTGAGAGTGCTGATCAACGACCCGCTAAGCGCGGACAGTCAGTTCATGGATGACGATATCGAGGCTCAACTTGACCTTGCGCGCGCGTGGAAGGTCGAACGCTTACAGCCCCTGCCTATCGTTGGCAGTCTGAACGGGACGCGCTGGCAGTCGGTGAATAAGTACTGGGAATCTGATGTTGAGTTGAGTAACGGAGCTGGCGCGGTGATCGTGCCTGAAAAGCTTGATTCAAACGCTGG
>CAYNGF010000079.1:0-11056 GCA_964396515.1 uncultured Paludibacter sp. | reverse complement strand
TGAGTAACGGAGCTGGCGCGGTGATCGTGCCTGAAAAGCTTGATTCAAACGCTGGATATTTTGTTTTTGCTGAATCGCAGGACGAGGTAACAGCGAGCGGATTCTCCTATGACGTATTCGCAGCAAGTTCTGAGTTGCTTACCGTTTGGGCTGGCAGGATTGAGCAGGATATCACAAAGTTCTCGGCTGACGGTTCAAGCTTCGAGTTCGCAAGCGTTATGCAAAGCAAGCTGAAGCAAGCCGAATCCTATCGTGCTCAATCGAAAAAGTATGGCGGTATCAGAACCGCGAAGATGGTGAGAGATGACTGCGCTTATTAGCGATGACAACCTGAAAAAGATGCGCGCGACGCAGGAATTGTACCTGCCTGAAACGGCGCATCTGCAAAAGATGACGTATGAACCTGATGGTCTGGGTGGCAAGATCGAAAAGGCTATGGAGACCATCAAGGAAGTAAAAGCAAGGATCGGTGAACCGAAAGGCGAGCTTGAAAAAGAGCAAGCCAGCAGGATCACCGGAAAAGTGGTGAGTGTGATCACAATGCCAGCCGACACGGATTTATCAGAAGCTGAACAAATCCAGATCAGGGGCGTGAACTATCACATTCACTGGACGAACAAAGAAAAATCAAATTTGACCGCATTGCGGGTGATTGTTACGGAGGTTTAGAAATGGAATGGATGCCGATTGTGTCAAAAGTTATTGAGGCGGTGCTGATCGCACTATTACCGCCACTGATCGCCGCCGGTGTGGCTTTTTTGGCTGCTAAGGCGAAAGAGCTATGGGCGCGCGCAAAAGAGATGAACCCGACCATCACAGATTATCTGGAAATGGCAGCCGAGTTTGCAGTGATCGCAGCCGAACAAGCCGGTGCTTCTGAATTGATCGAAAATAAGAAACAGTACGCGATTGAAGTCGCTGAATCATGGCTGGCAGCTCAACACCTGACAATTGAAGTTGATCTGATCGGAGCCGCGATTGAAAAGGCAGTGCTGGAATTGTTCAACAAACTGCCTGAAGAAGGCGCAGGGTTTGCACGTCGATTTCCTCAGAAGGGGTAAGAATGGATTGGAGCTCTGTCATAATCGCATTGTTGAGCGGCGGGGCTCTTGTCGCTTTTTTTACGTGGCTGTCAAACACAAATAACACAGCAACGAAAGTTTTATCGGAGCGCATTGACCGCTTAGTCGAACGGGTCAATTACTACGAACAAAAGATCATTGACCTTGAGGACGAGCGAGTGAAAGCACACGATGAAATAATCCAGTCAAAAAAAGAAACAGCCCTGAAAGAGGAACGGATCGCTGCGTTGGAAGACGAGAACAAAGAGCTGAAGGAAGAGATCGAATGCCAGCGCAAGGAGATCGACAACCTCCGAAAGATCGTGAAAGAGCTGGAGCAGAAGATCGCGCAACTGGAGGCAGGAAAATGAACATAACAGTGACCTGCACGATCCGAAATGATCGTCTGGACGAGATCGCAGCAAGAATCCCAGAGCTTGCGGAAGACGCCATCGGAAAGGTGACGTATTACACGCAAGAGCAGGCGAAACAAAACGCTCCGGTGGATACAGGCGCGCTGCGTGATTCGATCAGTGCGGAAGTTGACGGGTTAACTGGTTTCGTGTTCACAGGTCTGGACTATGCCGGTTACGTCGAGTTTGGAACTTACAAAATGGCAGCCAACCCGTTCATGCGACGGGCGGCCGAGGCCGGGCAAAGAGAGCTTGACAGAGTAACAGACGTAATCATGAGGGCAATCGGATGAAAGCAGAAACATGGCTTAGAGAGCGCATTGCGACCGTTGCCGGTATTGCAGGCGGCGTTCATCGGGACGTTGCACCGTCTGGCACTGTTATGCCCTTCGTGGTCATTAATCAGGTGGCGGCAAGTCCGGTAGACAACGCCTTTAGAGACAACATTATGGATCGGGAAGTATGGCGCGTAAAGGTGGTGCAAGAATCCATCAGTTACGCGCCTATCTATCCGATATGCGAAGCGATCAGAAACGCGCTTCACAAGAAACAGGATGACGGCATTATCTCCGCAACGTTCGAGCGGCAGTTTGAGCAAGCGGAAGGTGACGCCGCAAAACCAATTAAATCAATCATTATGGAGTTTGAGCTTCATACGCAGTAATAAGAGGTGAATAAATGGGCGAAAAAGCATCAATTTTTCAGACAATTCAGATAGGCGTTGAGGTAACGCCAGGGACGGCGGTGCCAGCAAACAAGAAGCTGACCAGCCTTTCGATGGTGCCACAACCGCAGGCGGAAACAGACGCTTTCAGGGCGGCCGGTGACAAATATTCAAGTATCGCGACCTTGAACAAAGAATGGTCAAGCGTCGATATCGACGGCAAGCCAACGTTCAACGAGATCGTTTATCTTCTGGCAAGCCTGCTGCATTACACAGCACCGGCCCAACAGGGAAGCACAACCGCCTACAAGTGGACGTTTGGATCGAACACGTCCAGCGAGGACATTGGCAAAACCTTCACGATCGAACAGGGCGACGCAAACAGCGCATGGCGGATCAAGGGCGTGCGCGTCAGCGGCGCGACTTTCAACTTCTCCCGCAATGGCATTACGGTCAAAGGGAATGGTGTCGGCGAGGAGTTCGCGAAGGGCATCACGATGACAGCCAACCCGACCAAGCTGGCTCCGGTGCCAATGCTGCCTACGCAGATGACTTTCCACATGGCCGACACACAGGCAGGACTTGCAGGCGCGACGGCAATGACAAGAGCGTTCTCGATGGAATGGGCTTTGACGGACAAATTCGGGCTGGCGTGGCCGGTCGGACAGCCTCCGTATGCCGTCGAAGGTGAGCCAAAGAACAGCGCGAAGCTGAAGCTGGCAACCGACAATTACGGCATGGCTTTTGTGGACTTCCTGAGAAACGCCGTTACCAAGTGGTTCAGGGTGAAGATCGTTGGCGGTCTGATCGCCACAGGTTATAACCACAGCTTCCAGCTGGACTTTCCCGCGCAGGTGAACGCTTTGAGCAACCTTAGCGATCTTGACGGCGTGTATGTGGCTGAGTTCGGTTTGCTGCCGATCCATGACGCCACCTGGAACAAGGCGATGAACATCGAAGTGATCACGAATCTGGCAAGTCTGTAGAAGGAGATTGGGAATGAAATTAAGCGAACTCACGAATGAAGTCAGGAAGATGAATCTGAAATTCAGGTCGTCTAATAAAGAGCACAACGTTCTTATCGAGTATTACCCCCACCGGCTGAACATTCCTCTTTATATGGCAATTCGAGATGAATATACGGACTATCAACGCACGATCAGTTATCTTTCCGAGCTTGTGAAAAGCTGGGAATTCGAAGACGAAGCAGGAAATAATATCCCTGCTACCCGCGAATCGATGGAAGCAGAAAAAATTCCGTACCTGATACTCCAGATGGTGCTTGAAGCTATCTGGGTTGATATGTCCGGCATGAAACAGGAGCTTCGAGAGTCAAAAAACGCATAGTAGCCTATCTGGCACACCCCGATCTGTATGAGCCTCCGAGCGTTGAGGAGTTGGAGTTCTACGAGGTTCATCAGATCGCCAGATGGGCAGGCGTTCCGGTCTGGGAATTGTTAAAACAGCCTGTAAGCACGCTGGAAGGTTATCGGCACGCGAGAGAGGTAGAAATCGCAGTCCAGACAGAATTGAACAGAAGCGCAGGCAAAGGTTGGTAATGTATGGCTGCTATTAGTGAGATTGTATTAACTATTACTGCAGAAGGCGGGTCTGTTGCAGTCGGAGAGTTAAACAAGGTCAGTCAGGCACAGGCAAACGTCGCTGCGGGATCAAAAAAAATAGGCACTGAATCTAAAAACGGATTCAGCCTCACAAATAATTCTTTGGTCGAATTCGGGCAAAAGTGGCAAGGGGTCATGGCGGCTGCCTCAACTGCTGCAATACCGGTCATGGCCACCATCGGCGCGATTAAAAAGACAGTGGAATTCAGCCGCGAAGGGGCTGAATTGCAATTTATGGAAGACCGGTTTGATTCTTTGGCAAGCTCGATCAACACAACCGGTACGGCCCTGATGTATGATCTGCGAGCGGCAACTCGTGGCATGATGGACGACAGCGCACTAATGAAAGGCGCTACTGATCTGATGGCTTTGGGTTTGGTTAGCACCAGAGAAGAGGCTGCGAGGTTAACGTCCGTGATTGGTTCGTTGGGCTGGAACATGGATCAGCTCACCATGTCCATTACTAACGAAACGACAAGGCGCCTTGACACGTTGGGGCTGTCCGTCGAATCTGTTAAGAAGCGCTATGAGGAGCTCAAAAAGTCTGGCGTGGAAGGACAACAAGCCATGATGTTAGCCATTACAGAAGCCGGTGAAGCCATGATTGCTCTGGGGGGCCATGTGGCCGATTCACCGCTGGGCCAATGGAAGGCAATGGAAGCCGCTCAAAAGACCTATTTTGACAACCTGAAAAAGAGTCTCAGCGATAGCATGGGATGGTGGGCAAAGATGTGGACTGCCCAGTTTGAGTTCTCAAACACCAAAAACTATTACGACGAGTTGATCCAAAAAGCGAAAGAATATGGACTCGTCTTGGAAGGACTTCCTTCTGTTTTATCTAATACAGGAAGTATGGGTACTGCGCAATTCGATCCCGAAAAAGCTCAGGCCGCCATCAAAATACTTGTAGAAATGATTGACGCCCATGAGCAAGGATTAGCAGCTGAAGAGGCATTTGGAGCAAGCATGGCTGCTGGATATAAAGCACGAACAGACGCGGCAAAAGGCATCTTACCTGTTTATGGGGAGATAAAGAGCTCTATTGAAGATATATTTACCAACTCAAGCCAAATGAACGAAAAGTTTATGAGCGACTGGACGGCAATGTCACAAATGGCACGCGATTATGACGGCGTGTTGAAGCAAATTGCAGCCAATGACAAGAATATAGAGCAACTGAATCAAATTATCAACGGAACGGCAACAGAATTCAACGGCACAAAAATGAGCGTCGAAGAAGCTAAGGGCAAGCTGGAGGAATTGCTCGGTGTGGGCGAAGAGCTGAAAGGCATGTTTGACGATATCGCAAAACAAATGACGCTTTCAATGCTTGAATCTACTTTTAGCGTTGATGGTTACTCCCGTGCAGAGATAGACGCTTTGCTTAATTACATGATAGAAGCTGGAATGATCACGGCTGAAGCTGCAGAAATGATGAAGAAAAATTATATTCTGGCAGTTGAGGAAGCTAACAAAGTTGAGCTTGAGACAAAGATAGGCGAGATCAAAGCCGACTATGAAGACTATCTTGATGGAGCAGAATATGTTAACGGCAAGATTATTGATCCTAAAACCGGAGCGATAATTGCGGATTTAACTAATTATCGCGCAGGGCTTGACGAGGTGGCGAGAACCAAATTCGATGACATGATAGTCAAACTTATTCTGGACGCAAGCGCAGTCAATAACTACCAACCAGAGCGCAAAACAGGATATGTAGACTATATGGTCGGGTCGGTGCCTACGTTCAATCCGCCTAATTACAACGTCCCAGTGGATCGGGCGATCGGTGGGCCAACGTATCCAGGGCAATTGTACAACTGGCAGGAGCCAGGGCGTGAGGGCGAGCTGTTCATGCCGAGCCAGTACGGGCGGGTGTTGAGCGCGACCGAGGTCACGTCTATTTTGCGCAATGCGACGACAACAACGAGCAACAACAATCAGGAACAGATGGTGGTGAACAACAATTATTACACGATCAATAATAATTATGACGTGAACAATGAGCTTGATCTGATGCGGGTCAGCCGGAAGGTGGCTGAGATGATCGGAAGGAGCGCATGATGAACCTAAGGATTGGGACGCTTTCACTTTCGGATGGTTTCCGGTCGTGGTTGATGACGTTTGAGCCAGGGAGCGAGCCGCGCGCCACTGAAGAAGTCGGTTTGCGCGCTGATCTGAATCTGGTCGGCACGCGTGAAGAAATTGAGATCACGGTCGAGACGATCAACCGGCAACTGGAACAGGCGATCAGAGCGCAGGAAGACCGCGCGATCGACAAGGTTTACATTGAGGCAAACACGGGTTCGGGCTGGCTGCGCTCCGAGATCGTGGACGGCGTGCTGGAAGTTGACACAAAGTACTACGACCGTTTGAACCGGAATCATGTTCCCGCAAGCCTGCTGATCACGAGAAAAAACTGGTGGGAAGGCGCGGAGATCGCACTGCCGATTGGGAACGCGAACGGAGCTGATCCGGCAATCGTGTACAACTGCAACGACGGGACGGGCAACGTGCCAAACAAGATGACGAACGCGGCTTATGTGCCGGCGAACATTATTGAAGGGAGTATGCCAACACCGGTGAGGCTGGAGATCGTGAACGGGTATACAAAGTCTTTGGGCGCGTTGTGGGTCGGTTTGAACCGGACAAGACCTGACTGGCAGTCTGGGTGGATGATCGAAGCAGAGAGCGCAATCGGTGTTACTCCTTATCCAACGACAGGTGCCAGCGGCGGATCAATTGCAAAGGGAACACAGGTTTATGGCAGCGCACCACAGCCGATTTTGCGCTGGGGTTTGTCTGAATCGCTGGTCCAAATGATGAGAGGTCAGCGGATTCGACTGCTTTTGAGACCTTATTTTCTGGGTAATTATTCGATGTTCAAGTATCGGTTGCGGATCGGGTTGGGCGCGATCACGGTCTATGAAACGGACTGGATCAGGCCACCGGCGAATTATGCAAGGCATTGGCTGGACATGTTCGACGTGCGAATGCCGCCCTGGCTTGAGGGAGAGACGAATCTGGAAGGTCTGACAATGGAGCTTTGGGCAACACCTACCAGATCGGGAACGTGGACATGGGCTTTCGACGATGTGATGTTGTTCGCACAGGATGGTTTCGTCGCGCTTGATACGTACACAGAGTCCGGCGGTAAGGTTGTGATCGACGGGGATCGCGGCTGGTCAGAGGACGCTGCGGGCAAGAAGTCTGGGCTGCGGAAATTTGTTGGATCGCTCGAACTATTGCCGAGGGCTTTCCACTTGTTCTGTTTCGCCATGCACACGGGTTTTGGCGATGACGCTCCAATTGACCAGATGATCGAGGTGAGAGGGTTTTATCGTCCGCGGAGGTTGACGCTGTGATCGTGCGATTTATGCAAAGAAATCAGATCACAGAGCAGGTCTTACCGGCTGGGCTTGAGGTGAAGGTTGTGAGCCGTGAGAACCATGTTTACGGTGGGCCGCGGGCTTGCGAGCTGGAAGTCAAAGGTGACAGCGCCGATATGATGGAACTGTTGGGCTGGCTGCGCAACCGGATCGAGATATTCGATGATAAGGGCGTGCCCTTGTGGTGGGGGATCGTGAATCGGGTTGAGGTGCCGGTGAATAAGGTCTTGCTGGTGTCTGATCTTGAGAGCATGGCAAACGCTGTCAAGGTCGTCTATACGCTGACGAACGCGAGCGGTGAATCGACTGGCGTTCCGCGGGAGACTGACTGGATCGTCGATAAGGACTCAATCGAGAAGTACGGCAGAAAAGAGATGATCTTTTCGATCGGTGACGCGAACGCAATTCAGGCGGATGTGCGAGCGAGAATCGAGCTTCAGGAACGGGCGTTCCCGAGGATTTTTGGCATGCCAGAAGGGAATGAAAAGGCTGGCCGGATCGAAGGAATCGGAGAGTGGGAAACGCTCGGTTGGCAGTACGCCAACATCCCGACCCGTTTGGCTTTGGCTTATCAAACAAGCGGTGATGGTGAGTTTCAGTTGAGCGCGCCGGAGATCAAGGTCGCGCAAAGTTTCAGAGCGGCAACGGATTTCAGGCTGTCTGATATCGCGCTTTATTTACGCAAGGTTGGCGGGCCAGGAGACCTGACGGTCGAGGTGCTGGACTTCGTGGATGAGAATATGCCAGGGGACGCGCTGGCGTCTGTCACGATCCCCGCTGAAAACATTGGCAGTAGTTTTGCGTGGATTCGCGGCGCTCTGAGAGAGGCTTACGCGATGACGGGCGGGAAACGCTATTTTGTGGCGTTTTCGTCCCGTTGGTGCGATCAGGATAATTATTATGTCGTGAATCTTGACCGGAACAAGGGTTATCCTGAGGGCACTTTTCGGATCAATGTGGCGAGTGGCTGGCAGACAGACAGCCGCGATATGGCGTTCGTGCTGAACAAGAATCAGATGTTTTTGAGCCACGGTGCTCTATCGGCATTGACCCGCAGGATCGACAATCTGACATCAGGATACGCACAACAAGTAACGACGACAAGCTCAAAGCGGTTTGCTGAGGTAGGCGTCTATTTGAAGCGAGTTGGCGACCCAGGCGCGCTAACGGTCACTTTGAGACGTGACGACGGGGACACGCCAGGGGATCAGATCACTCAAGCCGCAATTGAGGCGCTGAATGTTGGCACGAGCGCGGGATGGGTGAATGCTTTGTTCGAGCAGGCTTCGGCTCAACCGGCCGGAAAATACTGGCTTGATTTGAGCGCAAGGCAGGCGGACGCACTGAATTATTACGAGTTGATTCTGGACAGTGGAATGAGCTATACCGGCGGCATTGCCATGCACAAGCCGATTGGGTTGTGGGTTGACGGCGGCGCGGATATGCCGTTTCGCACAAGCCAGATGACGTTGAGCGCAAGCTACACCACCATGACAGACGACGTTTTGCAACTGAACATGGGTCAAGTTGCCATCGGGCAGACTTTTCAGCTTGGAACAACGAGCCACTTAGCGCGGGCTAAGGTGTTCCTGAAAAAGTTTGGCAACCCAACTGTGGATGTTACGGTATCAGTTGTGGCTGTGGACGAGAACGGGCAACCATCAGGTGAGAGTCTGGCAAGCGGCCGGATAGAGGCACTTGATATTGGAACAAGTGGACAATGGTTCACAGTCGATTTCCGAGAATTCCCCGTCTTGACAGCCTACACCGTTTACGGGCTTGTGATTTCAGCAAGCGGACTGGCGTTCGGGTCTGGATACATGCTGCAGGTGGACGGGAACGGCGCTTATCCTGGACAAAGAGCATGGACAAAGAGCGATGAAAACGAGTGGGAGCCGAATGGCAGTGATATCCCGTTCATGATCTATGGCGTTACAGCTGGTGTTGGATGGGGAAACAATGTGGACGCAGCGCGCAAGATCGGGGGTACCTATTCCTGCGTTGGCCAACAATTCACAGCTGGCACGAATGCAGAGATCGTGAGACTTGAGGTGAGGGTTCGCAAGGGCGGCAGCCCTGACGATCTTTCTGTGGGTCTTTACTCAGATTCAAGTGGATATCCTAATGAGCTGTTGGGGTACTTCAGCGTGGATCGGCGGACAATTGGCGAGAATTACGCATGGATCAACGGCTGGCTGAACAAGCCCTGCGCGGTTGTGAGCGGTGAGAAATACTGGATCGTTGTCTCGTCGAATCAGGCGGACAACACAAACTACTATGAGGTCGGCGTTGACAGCGGAGCCGGATATTCCGGCGGCGTATTGAAGCTGGAACAATCGGGCACGTGGGCGTTGCAGTCTTTTGACGTTCCTTTCATGGTCTACGAGCCCGCAGCATGGCATCAATTCGTTGCCGGTTCGGCAGTGGCCAAACTGGGTGACGATATTCCGATGGTCGCTCAAAAGGTCGTGCTGCCGAGTGCGGGGAAGCTGACTTCGGCGATGCTGAAGCTGAAAAAGATCGGCCAACCTGGCAATATCAATGTGGATATCTGCAAGGTGAACAACGGATTCCCTGGCGAGGTGCTGGGGACAGCAACGATCTATTCCGAGGACGTGAGCCCTACGTCGGCTGGCTTTGTGACCGGAGCGATGGAAAAGCCGGTCGATCTTACAGCTGGCGGTGATGGTTATTTTCTGGTCGTCAAGGCAAATGGTACGAGCTCGATCAGTTATTACGAATTGACAATGGACGCGGCGGCTGGGTATTCAGCAGGGTTCGCGCTTGTAAAGGCTGGCGATGTTTGGGCGGAGGGGGACGGTGATATGCCGTTCCGGTTGTACTCGAACGACATGGTGGAAACAAGCCAGCAGATTCAATCGCTTTTGACCGCGTACGGACAGTTCTTTTCGCACGTGTACGTGGATGTTTCATCCGGCGTGGTTGCGGAGAGTTTCAGAGGCGGCGACACGGACGCCAAAGTCGAAATCGAAAAAATGTTGGACGGAGGTAATCTGGACAATCTCAGGCTGCTGGCAAGGGTCAATTACGACCGCACGGTCGAGGTGACAGTGCAGCCGGAAGAAGGTTTGAACACGATGGTGGAAATGCGCGATGACGGCTTGCTTTGGTATCGCACAGGGTCGAAGGTTGAACCAGCGTTTGATCCGGTGGGCAAGTGGATATCGCTTGAGCCTATCCTGCGATCGGCAAGGTTCACGTCGGTTATTTCTGGTTCGCAGCAGAACTTCATCGATTCGGCACGCTGGGACGCGGATGGGAAACTGGACGCGATTCCGGCTGGCTGGGAAAACAATCTGGCAAGGAAAGTGAGAATAAGCAATGGCTAAGAGGACAGAAGAGGCGGCAAAACTGGCCGGTCTGATGGCAAGGAAAACAGGCGCGCCGATGGAAGGCACGGAAAGCGGCGATCTTGTGGCGGTGAATAACGCTTTGCAGCGTCACAAAATGAGCAACGATCATGACAGCTTCGATCACATTTGGAGCGGGATCAACGAGTTTTTGCAGAATCTCAAAGTGGCTGGCCTGATGCCGATCGGTGAGACGGCGGATATTGGAACGGCTTTGCGGATGTTTCGCAAGCTGTGGGTGTCGGAGCTGACGACCTTGATCTTTCGCAAGGGTAACGTGCTTGTGATGGACGGGATGTTTGTTTTGACCAAACAATCCGGCAAGTTCGCAGCCGATGTGGCGGCGGGCGACACACAGATCGATTTTGGGCAAGCACTGACCGTTGGAGATTATCTGCTTTTGCGAGCCGAGAACAAAATGGAGTACATGCAGGTCGGCTCGCTTGTGGATGGGACGACTTACAACGTGACGCGCAACCTGGACGGATCGGGCGCGAATGATTGGCCGAGGGAGTCGGTCTATTTCGTGCGCGGTC
>CAYNGF010000078.1:0-17262 GCA_964396515.1 uncultured Paludibacter sp. | reverse complement strand
GCTTTTTTGCTGTTGTAGCTCAGGGGTAGAGCACTTCCTTGGTAAGGAAGAGGTCGCGGGTTCAAATCCCATCAACAGCTCAGGTTAAAAAGCTTTTATAATACATAAATTAATTACTAAAAATACTCTTTGAATTATGGCAAAAGAAAAATTTGACAGGTCGAAACCTCACGTAAATGTAGGAACCATCGGTCACGTTGACCACGGAAAAACTACTTTGACCGCTGCAATTACAACTGTACTTGCAAAAAGAGGACTCTCTGAAGTACGTACGTTCGATTCTATCGATAACGCACCTGAAGAAAAAGAACGTGGTATCACAATCAATACTGCTCACGTTGAATATCAGACTGCCACACGTCACTATGCACATGTTGACTGTCCGGGACACGCTGACTACGTTAAGAACATGGTTACAGGAGCTGCTCAAATGGACGGAGCCATCATCGTGGTTGCTGCTACTGACGGTCCGATGCCTCAAACTCGTGAACATATTCTTCTCGCTCGTCAGGTAAACGTACCTCGTATCGTTGTATTTATGAACAAATGCGACATGGTTGACGATGAAGAAATGCTGGAACTGGTAGAAATGGAAATGCGGGAATTGCTTTCATTCTACGAATTCGATGGAGACAATACTCCGGTTATCCGCGGTTCAGCACTTGGTGCATTGAATGGTGAAAAAGAATGGGAAGATAAAGTGATGGAACTGATGGATGCAGTTGATACTTGGATTGAATTACCTCCTCGTGCTATCGACAAACCATTCCTTATGCCGGTTGAGGACGTGTTCTCAATCACAGGTCGTGGTACTGTAGCAACAGGTCGTATCGAAACTGGTGTAATTAAAACCGGTGAAGAAGTACAGTTAATTGGTCTTGGTCTCGAAGCAAAAAAATCAGTAGTTACTGGAGTTGAAATGTTCCGTAAAATTCTGGATCAGGGTGAAGCCGGTGATAACGTTGGTCTGCTTCTCCGTGGTATCGATAAAGACGAAATCAAACGTGGTATGGTTGTTACACACCCGGGTAAAATTACTCCACACACTACATTTAAAGCTTCAGTTTATATTCTGAAAAAAGAAGAAGGTGGACGTCATACACCATTCCACAATCGCTACCGTCCTCAGTTCTATATTCGTACATTGGACGTAACCGGTGAAATTACACTTCCTGAAGGAACAGAAATGGTAATGCCCGGCGATAACCTGGAAATTACAGTAACACTTATCTATCCTGTAGCTTGCAATGTAGGTCTTCGTTTTGCAATTCGTGAAGGTGGTCGTACTGTAGGTTCTGGTCAGATTACTGAAATTGTAGAATAATAATAGATAGTACACAAGTGAACAAGTAAACAAGGTTCTTTTTTTCCTTGTTTACTTGTAACTAAAAGCTTGTTTACTTATTAAACACACGGGCGTAGCTCAGTTGGTAGAGCACTGGTCTCCAAAACCAGGTGTCGGGAGTTCGAGTCTCTCTGCCCGTGCAAAATATACATTCAAAAATGAAGATAATTAACTATATAAAAGAGGCTTATTCGGAATTGGTTCATAAAGTATCCTGGCCTACATGGTCAGAACTTACAAACAGTTCAGTTGTCGTACTGATTGCTTCCATCATTCTTGCACTGGTTGTTTGGGTAATGGATCTTGGTTTCGAAAAAATCATGACTACCATTTATAATGTGTTAAAGTAAATTATCAGGGAGGGAAAAAAGTGTCTGAGTCATCAAATTTTAAATGGTACGTTATGCGTGCCACTGCAGGGAAAGAAATCAAGGTTAAGGAATATATCGAAGCAGAAATGAAAAATTCTGACCTTGGCCAGTTTGTATCTCAGGTTCTTATACCTACTGAAAAAGTTTATCAAATTAGAAATGGGAAAAAAATAACCAAGGAGCGTAATTGTATGCCTGGTTATATCATGATTGAAGCAGTTCTTACCGGTGAAATAATTCATCGTCTTCGCAATACACCCAATGTTATGGGTTTTTTGGGCGAGAAGAATAATGAACCAACACCTGTGAGGGTAGCGGAAGTTAACAGGATTCTCGGAACAATGGATCAACTCATTGAAAGCGGCGAAGAATTACTTACACCTTTCCTCAAAAACGAAAATGTAAAAGTAATTTCAGGTCCCTTCAGTGGTTTTACCGGCGTTATAGAAGAAGTGAACACCGAAAGGAAAAAACTCAAAGTTATGGTTATGATATTCGGGCGGAAAACCTCGCTCGAGTTGTCTTTTACACAGGTAGAAAAGGAATAAGCAGTTCTTGTTACAAACTGTATTATTTCATTAACTAATCACTAATAAAATTCATTTATGGCAAAAGAGATTGCTGGACTTATCAAATTGCAAATCAAAGGAGGTGCAGCTAACCCATCTCCCCCTGTCGGACCTGCATTAGGTTCGAAAGGTATAAACATTATGGAGTTTTGCAAACAATTCAATGCCAGAACCCAGGAAAAAGCAGGTAAAGTTTTGCCTGTTGTTATCACCTATTATACCGATAAATCATTCGATTTCGTTGTTAAAACTCCTCCGGTTGCTATCCAACTTATGGAAATAGCTAAATTAAAAGGAGGATCGGCAGAGCCCAACCGTAAAAAAGTTGCTGAAATTACCTGGGAACAGGTAAAAGCTATCGCCGAAGACAAGATGGTTGATTTAAATTGTTTCGAACTGGAAGCAGCTATGAAAATGGTAGCCGGAACAGCTCGAAGCATGGGTATTACCGTTAAAGGGGTATTTCCGGTTAATAACTAATTAAACTTCAATTAAAAAATGAGTAAACTGACAAAAAATCAAAAGTTGGCTTTAGAAAAAATTGAAGCTGGAAAAACCTATACATTAAAAGAAGCAGCTGCTTTGGTAAAAGAAATTTCTACCACTAAGTTTGATGCTTCAGTTGATATTGATGTACGGTTAGGTGTTGACCCACGTAAAGCCAACCAAATGGTACGCGGTGTAGTATCGCTGCCCAACGGAACAGGAAAACAAGTAAGGGTTCTTGCATTATGTACTCCCGACCAGGAAGCGTCGGCAAAAGAAGCCGGAGCAGACTATGTTGGTCTCGACGAATATATCGATAAAATAAAAGGCGGTTGGACTGATGTTGATGTGATTATCACTCAACCAGCGATTATGGGAAAATTAGGTGCACTCGGTCGTATTCTCGGACCGCGTGGTTTAATGCCTAACCCTAAAAGTGGTACAGTAACCAACGAAGTAGGTAAAGCTGTAAAAGAAGTAAAACAAGGTAAAATTGACTTCAAAGTTGATAAATATGGTATTGTTCATACTTCTATCGGCAAGGTTTCTTTCACACCCGACCAAATTATCGGCAATGCGCGCGAATTTGTTTCGACGTTGATTAAACTCAAACCCACTTCCGCTAAAGGTACTTATGTTAAGAGCATTTATCTTTCAAGCACAATGAGTAAGGGTATAAAAATCGACCCAAAATCAATTGAAGAATAAAAAATTAAATTTATGAAAAAGGAAGATAAAAGCGCTATAATCAAACAACTTGAAACAACATTAAGTGAATATGCTCATTTCTATCTTACTGATATAGGCGGTTTAAATGCTGCCCAAACCAGTGAACTCAGAAGGGTATGTTACAAAGAAAATGTTAAACTTGTTGTAGTAAAAAATTCACTGTTAAGAAAAGCACTTGAGAATTCTCAGGTAGATTTCAGTGAAATTTTTGGATCGTTGAAAGGGGAAACTTCGTTGATGCTTACCAACAATGCAAATGTTCCCGCTAAACTTATTTCAGATTTCAGCAAGCAAAAAACAAATAAACTCAAAAAACCGCTGCTTAAAGCGGCTTATGTTGAGGAAAGTTTTTATATTGGCGAAGGTCATCTGGAAACTCTCATCCATGTTAAAAGCAAAAACGAACTTATTGCAGATGTTATCGCACTGCTTCAGTCGCCCGCTAAGAACGTGGTTTCAGCTCTCCAATCAGGAGGAAATACTATACATGGCGTGTTGAAAACACTTGCCGAAAGATAATTAAAATAGAATAATAAAAAATTCATAAAACAGAAAATAAAATGGCAGATTTAAAAGCTTTTGCAGAACAATTGGTTAACCTCACAGTTAAAGAAGTAAATGAGTTAGCCCAAATTTTGAAAGAAGAATATGGTATCGAACCAGCCGCTGCAGCTGTAGCTGTTGCAGCAGGTCCCGCAGCAGCCGCTGCTGAAGTAGTAGAAGAAAAAACTTCTTTCGATGTAATTTTGAAAAGCCCCGGTGCCAATAAACTGGCTATCGTGAAATTGGTAAAAGAACTTACCGGTCTCGGACTGAAAGAAGCTAAAGACCTCGTTGATGCTGCTCCTTCAAAAATTAAAGAAGGTGTAACTAAAGACGAAGCTGAAGCACTTAACAAAGCACTCACTGAAGGCGGAGCCGAAGTAGAACTTAAATAAAAATATCTGATTATCAGGTTTTTGGTTTAGATTCCTCCGTTGTGGAGGATTCTAAACCTTTTCTTGTCTGTAAATATAACTAAGTTCACCGCACCCAAAAAACTCTTTGAAAATGTCTTCGAATAATAATGTGCAAAGAATAAATTTCGCTTCAATTAAAAATAAATTCGACTATCCCGATTTTTTGGATGTTCAAATTAAATCTTTTCAGGATTTTTTCCAGATGGATACATCGCCGGAAAAAAGAAAAACGGAAGGTTTATATAAAGTATTCACCGAAAATTTCCCAATAGCCGATACAAGAAATAATTTTATCCTCGAATTTCTCGATTACTATATCGACCCTCCCCGTTACTCTATTGAAGAATGCATTGAAAGAGGATTAACATACAGTGTACCCCTGAAAGCCAAGTTAAAACTTTACTGTACCGATCCCGATCACGAAGATTTCGATACGGTAATACAGGATGTTTATCTTGGGCCTATTCCTTACATGACATCAAGAGGTACTTTTGTAATTAATGGTGCAGAACGTGTAGTAGTATCACAGTTGCATCGTTCTCCCGGTGTGTTTTTTGGTCAAAGCATCCATGCCAATGGCACAAAACTCTACTCTGCACGTATAATTCCTTTCAGAGGTTCATGGATTGAGTTTGCTACAGACATTAATAATGTGATGTATGCTTATATCGACCGTAAAAAGAAATTACCTGTAACAACTTTGTTGCGGGCTATCGGTTTTGAAAGTGATAAAGACATTCTTGAAATTTTTAACCTTGCTGAAGAGGTTAAAGTTACCAAAGCTAATCTGAAAAAGGCAATTGGTCAACGCCTTGCTGCACGTGTTTTGAAAACATGGACGGAAGATTTTGCTGATGAAGATACCGGTGAAGTTTCTACTATTGAAAGAAATGAAATTATCATCGATCGTGAAACTATTCTCGAAAATAAACATATTGATGAAATTATAGATTCAGGAACTCAAACCATATTATTACATAATCCTGAAGTTAATCAGAATGATTATACAATAATATATAATACATTACAGAAAGACCCGAGTAATTCCGAAAAGGAAGCTGTATTATATATTTACAGGCAGTTGCGTAATGCAATTCCTGCAGACGATTCTTCAGCACGTGAAGTTATCAACAATCTTTTCTTCTCCGAAAAACGTTACGACTTAGGTGATGTAGGACGATTCAGAATTAACAGAAAACTAAATCTGGATATTAGTCCTGAAGTTAAGATTTTAACCAAAGAAGATATTATCGCAATTATAAAATATCTTATTCAGCTTATTAATTCAAAAGCTGATGTAGATGACATTGATCATTTGAGCAACAGACGTGTACGAACTGTAGGTGAGCAATTATACAATCAATTTGGTGTAGGTCTCTCTCGCATGGCACGTACAATTCGCGAGCGAATGAATGTGCGTGACAACGAAGTATTTACTCCAACCGATTTAATCAACGCAAAAAGTATTTCATCGGTGATAAATTCGTTTTTCGGCACAAATGCTCTTTCTCAGTTTATGGATCAACAGAATCCACTTGCTGAAATTACGCATAAACGTCGTATGTCTGCTTTAGGCCCTGGCGGTTTGTCACGCGATCGAGCTGGTTTCGAAGTACGTGACGTTCATTATACCCACTACGGTCGACTTTGTCCTATAGAAACACCGGAAGGTCCCAATATCGGTCTTATTTCATCGCTTTGCATCTATGCTAAAATTAACGAGCTTGGTTTTATTGAAACTCCGTATCGTAAAGTAGTAAATGCGAAGGTTGATTTATCACCCGAAGGAGTAAGTTATTATACTGCTGAAGAGGAAGAAAACTTAGTTGTTGCACAAGGAAATGCTCCATTAAGAGATGATGGTACTTTTATCAGAACTAAAGTGAAATCGCGCCTGGAAGCTGACTTCCCGGTAGTAGCTCCTGAAGAGGTAAATTTAATGGACGTTTCACCATCCCAAATTGCTTCTATAGCAGCTGCATTGATTCCTTTCCTTGAACATGATGATGCAAACCGCGCACTCATGGGCTCGAACATGATGAGACAGGCTGTACCGTTATTACGCTCTGAAGCACCAATAGTAGGAACAGGTATTGAGGAACAACTTATTACTGATTCACGTACGCAAATTATTGCAGAAGGTGATGGTGTTGTTGAATTTGTAGATGCTGAATGTATTAAAATAAAATACGACAGGACTGAGGAAGAAGAATTTGTAAGTTTTGATTCGGCAGTAAAAGAATATAAAATTCCAAAATTCCAGAAAACCAATCAGAATACTACAATTGACCTACGGCCGCTGGTAAGAAAAGGTGACAGAGTGCATCGCGGAACAATTCTCACGGAAGGTTATGCTACTCAAAAAGGAGAACTTGCATTGGGAAAAAATCTTAAAGTGGCATTCATGCCTTGGAAAGGTTATAACTTTGAGGATGCCATAGTTATTAGTGAAAGAGTAGTACGTGAAGATATTTTTACTTCAGTTCATGTAGTTGAACAATTACTCGAAGTACGAGAAACTAAAAGAGGGAACGAAGAATTTACGGCAGATATACCAAATGTGAGTGAAGATGCAACAAAAGATCTTGATGAAAATGGTATTATACGTATTGGCGCTCGCATAGAACCGGGTGATATAATAATCGGGAAAATTACTCCTAAGGGAGAATCAGACCCTTCGCCGGAAGAAAAATTGCTTCGCGCTATTTTTGGCGATAAAGCCGGTGATGTGAAAGACGCATCCCTTAAAGCGACTCCTTCATTGTCAGGTGTGGTTATTGGAAAACGATTATTTTCAAAAGCACAGAAAAATCGTAAATCAAAACTTGCCGATAAAGCTGTATTACCTCGTTTGGATGAAGAATTTGAAATGCAGGCTTCATCACTTCGCGAAACACTGATTGAAAAACTTATAGTTCTTACCGCTGATAAAACTTCGGCAGGTGTGAAAGATTTTCTTGGTACCGATATAGTTCCAAAAAACAGCAAGTTTACTGCTGAAAGACTTCGTGATATAGATTATTCAACTATTCAGTTGGGTAAATGGACAACAGATAATCAACGTAATGAACAAATTAAAGAGTTAATTCTGAATTATCTGAAGAAATATAAAGAACTTGACGCAAAAATTAAACGTCAGAAGTTCAATATTACCATTGGCGATGAATTGCCTAATGGTATTGTGCAAATCGCAAAAGTATATATAGCCAAAAAACGTAAAATTCGTGTTGGCGATAAAATGGCCGGTCGTCATGGTAACAAGGGTATTGTATCACGAATAGTACGTCAGGAAGATATGCCATTCCTTGAAGATGGAACACCGGTTGATATTGTGTTAAATCCGCTTGGTGTACCTTCACGTATGAACCTCGGACAGATTTTTGAAACTGTTTTAGGATGGGCAGGTAAAGAAATGGGAGTTAAGTTTGCGACACCTATTTTCGATGGAGCAACACTTGATGACCTGAATGAATGGACAGATAAAGCCGGTTTACCACGTTATGGTAAAACATACCTCACTGATGGCGGAACAGGTGAAAAATTTGATCAGCCAGCAACTGTTGGTGTAATTTATATGCTGAAGTTGGGGCATATGGTTGAAGATAAGATGCATGCGCGTTCGATTGGTCCATATTCACTTATTACGCAACAACCACTTGGCGGAAAAGCCCAGTTTGGAGGACAACGTTTCGGAGAAATGGAGGTATGGGCGCTTGAAGCATTTGGAGCAGCACATATATTACAAGAAATTCTAACAGTTAAATCCGATGATGTAATTGGGCGTGCCCGTACATATGAAGCCATTGTAAAAGGCGATCCAATGCCTGTTCCTGGAATACCTGAATCCTTGAATGTGTTATTACATGAATTGCGTGGTTTGGGTCTGAGTATCAATTTAGAATAAGATACCTAATCTCTTAAAGAAACTTAAGTAAGATATTCTAAATTGTAAAATGTCAATTTATTAAATTGTAAATTAAAGAATTATGGCTTTTAAAACAGATAATAAGCAAAAAACTAATTTTAATAAAATTTCTATCGGGTTGGCTTCACCCGAAGAAATCCTGAAATTATCAAGTGGCGAGGTGCTCAAACCCGAAACAATTAATTATCGCACCTATAAACCGGAGCGTGATGGATTGTTTTGTGAAAGAATTTTTGGTCCAACCAAAGATTTTGAATGCCATTGCGGTAAATACAAACGCATTCGGTATAAAGGTATTGTTTGCGACCGTTGTGGTGTAGAAGTAACTGAGAAAAAGGTTCGTCGTGAACGAATGGGGCATATTCAATTAGTCGTTCCGGTAGCACATATTTGGTATTTCAGATCACTGCCCAACAAAATTGGCTATTTGCTTGGAATGCCAACAAAAAAACTTGATGCGATTGTATATTACGAGAAATACGTAATTATACAGGCCGGTATAATGCATAATGGCGAAAATCTCGTTGATGGAGAATTGATTTCTGAAGAAGAATATCTAAATATACTTGATCAGTTGCCTCGCGAAAATCAAATGTTGGAAGATTCAGATCCCAATAAATTTATTGCAAAAATGGGTGCAGAAGCTATTTATGACATTCTTACCCGTTTAAATCTGGATAATCTATCCTATGAATTACGTGAACGTGCCAATAACGATACTTCGCAACAACGTAAAAATGAAGCACTTAAACGTCTTCAGATTGTAGAATCATTCAGAGCAGCCAAACATAGAAATAAGCCTGAGTGGATGATCATCAAGATAGTTCCGGTTATTCCACCTGAACTTCGTCCGCTTGTACCACTTGACGGCGGGCGTTTTGCTACTTCCGACTTAAATGATCTTTACCGTCGTGTTATTATTCGCAACAACAGGTTAAAAAGATTAATAGAAATAAAAGCTCCTGAGGTGATTTTGCGAAACGAAAAACGCATGTTGCAGGAAGCTGTGGATTCACTCTTTGATAACTCACGCAAATCGAGTGCGGTAAAAACCGAAGCAAATCGACCGTTAAAATCCCTTTCTGATTCATTGAAAGGAAAACAGGGGCGTTTCCGTCAAAATTTGCTTGGTAAACGTGTGGACTATTCAGCCCGTTCAGTTATTGTTGTAGGTCCAGAACTGAAGATGCATGAATGTGGTATCCCCAAAGATATGGCCGCTGAACTTTACAAACCATTTGTAATCCGTAAACTTATTGAGCGGGGTATTGTAAAAACTGTAAAATCAGCAAAAAAGATCATCGATCGTAAAGATCCCGTAATATGGGATATTTTGGAATATGTAATGAAAGGTCACCCTGTTTTACTAAACCGTGCCCCGACACTTCACAGGCTTGGTATTCAGGCTTTTCAGCCAAAAATGATAGAAGGTAAAGCAATACAGTTGCATCCACTTTCATGTACAGCATTTAACGCTGACTTCGATGGTGACCAAATGGCTGTTCACTTGCCTTTAAGCAACGAAGCAGTATTAGAAGCACAATTATTAATGCTTGCTTCACATAATATTTTGAACCCTGCAAACGGTGCTCCAATTACAGTTCCATCACAGGACATGGTGCTTGGATTATATTATATGACCAAGGAACGTGCAGGAGCAAAAGGTGAAGGACAGATTTTTTACTCTCCTGAAGAAGTGGAAATTGCTTACAACGAGAAAAAAACTGAACTTCATTCTAAAATTAAAGTTCGCTTAAAATTAAAGGATGAGACAGGTAATAAAGTTACAAAAATAATTGATACAACTGTTGGCCGTGTTTTATTTAATAAATGCGTTCCTGAAGAAGTAGGTTATATTAACGAACTGCTTTCGAAAAAATCTTTGCGCGATATTATTGGTAACGTAATAGAAGTATGTGGAGTTGCACGTACAGCACAGTTCCTCGACGATATCAAAGAACTTGGCTATAGTATGGCTTTCAAAGGAGGACTTTCCTTTAACCTTGGCGATATTATTATTCCAGCTGAAAAGGAAGCACTTATCAAACAGGGTAACGCTGAGGTTGAAGAAATTATGAATAACTATAATATGGGATTCATAACATGGAAAGAACGTTATAATCAGGTTATCGATACATGGACACACGTAAACTCAAATCTTTCGAATATATTGTTACGTCAGCTTTCAGCCGACCGTCAAGGATTTAACCCCGTTTATATGATGCTCGATTCTGGAGCTCGTGGATCAAACGAGCAGATTCGTCAGCTATCAGGTATGCGTGGTTTGATGGCAAAACCTCAGAAATCAGGTGCAGAAGGTGGTCAGATTATCGAAAACCCGATTCTTTCAAACTTTAAAGAAGGTCTTTCGGTGTTAGAGTACTTTATTTCAACACACGGTGCTCGTAAAGGTTTGGCCGATACTGCTTTGAAAACTGCCGATGCAGGTTATCTTACCCGTAGGCTTGTTGATGTGTCCCAGGATGTTATTATTAATGAAGAAGACTGTGGTACATTACGCGGATTGGTAGCTACAGAGATGAAAAACAATGAAAAGGTTGTTTCTTCGCTTTATGAGAGAATCCTTGGTCGTGTATCTGTTCATGACATCTATCATCCTCTCTCAGGAGAATTAATTGTAGAATCGGGAGAAGAAATTACCGAATCGCATGCTAAAATAATTCAGAATTCACCTATCGAACGAGTTGAAATACGTTCAGTGCTTACCTGCGAATCGAAAAAAGGTGTTTGTGCTAAATGTTACGGACGTAATTTAGCTACCGGAAAAATGGTACAAATGGGTGAAGCAGTGGGTGTTATTGCAGCTCAGTCGATTGGAGAGCCCGGAACACAGTTAACATTACGTACATTCCACGTAGGTGGTGTGGCTTCGAACGTTGGTTTCGAATCGAAAATTGAAATGCGCTACGATGGAAAAATCGAATTTGATGAATTGCGTACAGTTGATGCAGTTGATGAAACAGGTAATACCTACCAGGTTGTCGTTAGCCGTTTAACCGAAATGAGAGTAATTGACACACATACAGGTATTGTGTTGACTTCACAAAATGTGCCTTATGGATCAAGACTTTATGTTAAAAACGGAGAACTCGGAACCAAAGGTAAACTCGTATGTGAGTGGGATCCGTTTAACGCTGTAATAATTTCTGAAATCGAAGGTAAAATCGAGTTTGAGGATGTCATTGAAAATGTTACTTTCAAAACTGAGACTGATGAAGCTACCGGTTTGAAAGAAAAGATTATTATTGAATCGAAAGATAGAAATAAAGTTCCAAGTGCGCATATTCTCGATCCGCAAGGTGTAATTCTTAAAACGTATAACTTACCGGTAGGTGCACATCTTGTGCTTGAAAACGGCGATACGATTAAAGCAGGACAAATGCTTGTTAAAATTCCTCGAGCTGTAGGAAAAGCAGGTGATATTACCGGTGGTTTACCCCGTGTGACAGAATTGTTCGAGGCTCGTAACCCTTCAAATCCTGCTGTAGTAGCAGAGGTTGATGGCGAAGTAAAACTTGGTTCAATTAAACGTGGTAATCGTGAGTTAAGCATTACTCCTAAGTCTGGTGAGGTTAAAAAATATATGATACCTCTATCGAAACAGATTCTTGTACAGGATAACGACTTTGTACGTGCAGGAACACCACTTTCTGATGGTGCAATTACACCTACCGATATCCTTATGATTAAAGGTCCTACGGCTGTACAGGATTATATTGTAAACGAAATTCAGGATGTGTACCGTCTTCAGGGTGTGAAAATTAATGATAAACACTTTGAAGTTATCGTACGTCAGATGATGCGCAAGGTAGAAATTATTGAACCGGGAGATACTCATTTCCTTGAAAAACAAATTGTAGACAAGAATGAGTTTATGGAAGAAAACGATCGCATATGGGGTAAAAAATATGTGGTTGATGCCGGCGATTCTGCCGTACTCAGACCCGGACAGATTATAACACCGCGTAAACTTCGTGACGAAAACAGTGCATTAAAACGTCGTGACCAAAAATTGGTTGTTACACGCGATGCAATTCCTGCAACTTCAAACCAGATTTTACAGGGAATTACACGAGCCGCTTTGCAAACAAGTAGTTTCATGTCCGCGGCATCATTCCAGGAAACTACCAAAGTTCTTAACGATGCTGCAATTAACGGAAAAGTTGACCGTTTGGAAGGCTTGAAAGAAAATGTAATTTGCGGACATTTAATACCTGCAGGTACCGGACAAAGAGAGTTCGACAAAATTGTAGTGTATTCACGCGACGAATATGATAAAAAAGTGGATGCAAGACGCAATGTTATCGATATTGCCGATGGCGATACTGATGAATAAGGATTAAATAAAATTTTCATAAAAACGGATAAACATATAGTTTGTCCGTTTTTTGTTTGTATTGTCAAATATCTTATTTTCAGGTCATTAATTGTCTAAAAACTATATCAATAATAAGCACTTCTTACAATAATTCTGATTTATTTTTCAGGAAACATTTTAAATTGATACTTCTACTTTGAAATACTAAAAGTTCAGGTTTTTATTTTGAAAACTGCAAAAAACTGATTATCTTAGTACTCTGTTTAACAAAATTGTAAATTGTTTAAATCACATATAAAAAATGGAAAATAACTTTTGCATTATAATGGCCGGAGGAGTTGGTAGCCGTTTTTGGCCTTTTAGCAGAAATAACCGCCCAAAACAATTTCTCGATTTCTTTGGAACAGGTCGTTCACTTCTGCAAATGACTTTTGACAGATTTCGAAAAGTTGTTCCTGCCAAAAATATTCTCATAGTTACCAATGTAATTTATAACGATTTAATTCTTGAACAACTTCCCGAACTCACGCAGAGCCAGATTCTACTCGAGCCTCATCGCCGCAATACTGCACCTTGTATAGCTTATGCCATAAACCGAATTAAAGCAGTAACCAAAAATGCAAATATCATTGTAGCACCTTCTGACCACTTGATAATGAACGAGTCAGGTTTTCTCGATACAATTAAAACAGGGATAAATTTTGTTGAACAGACAAATAGTTTGCTCACTCTCGGAATAAAACCAAGTCGCCCTGAAACCGGCTACGGATACATTCAAATTGATGAAGGTGAGACAGCTTTACGAAAAGTAAAAACCTTTACAGAAAAACCGAATGCCGAATTAGCAAAAATTTTCTTTGAAACGGGGGAATTTTACTGGAATTCAGGTATCTTTCTGTGGAATCTTCAAACTATTGACAGTGCTTTCAGAACTCTCCTTCCGGAAGTTTACAATAAATTTGAAGAAGGAAAAAATGTATATAATACTGGTGATGAACAAAGTTTTATAGATAATATGTATGCTACCTGTCCGAATATCTCCATAGATTACGGAATTATGGAAAAAGCTGATAATGTATATGTACTTTGTTCCGATTTTGGATGGACAGATTTAGGAACATGGGGCTCTTTGTATGACATTTCACCTAAGGATAACAATAATAATGTTACTCTCAAGTGTAAAGCGATGTATTATGAAAGCGATAATAATATCGTGGCATTGCCTTCAGGTAAACTTGCTGTTTTACAGGGACTGGAAGATTATATTGTAGCCGAATCGGACAATGTGTTACTTATTTGTCGTAGAGATGATGAGCAACGAATCAGACAGTTTGTGAACGATGTAACACTAAATTTTGAAGGTGAATATATATAATAAGCTTTTGTTTAATTATACTAATTTTAATTAATAAATTTTGAAAATATGGGATTGTTCAGTTTATATAAACCTAAAGAATATAACTATCGGTATATTTATTACGATCCTAAGAAAGAAGCTGCTAAAGAAAGAGAGAAAAAAGCTGCTGAAGGGGAAAATAAAATTCCGGAAGATTATAAACCCGGGATTCATCGTGGTACATTCAGAGAAATGGCACAAAAAAGCAAACAAATGCGAACGGAGCAAATCCGTCAGTCCAACTTGCGATTGATAATAATAATAGCTTTGCTTTTTGCCATTGCATATTTTCTGCTCAGATAATTTATGTCCGATGTAATACATTTACTCCCCGATTCGGTAGCCAACCAAATAGCCGCGGGTGAAGTTATACAGCGCCCTGCTTCGGTGCTGAAAGAACTTGTTGAAAATGCAATCGATGCCGGAGCCACCATTATTCAGGTACTGTTGAAAGATGCCGGTAAAACACTCATTCAGGTTATTGATAACGGCAAAGGAATGAGTGAAACTGATGCACGAATGGCTTTCGAACGTCATGCTACATCAAAAATAAAGGATGCAACGGATTTGTTTTCAATAAGAACAATGGGTTTCAGGGGCGAAGCGTTGGCTTCCATCGCTTCTGTTGCACAGGTTGAAATGCGCACTAAACAAAAAACCGACGAACTGGGTGTTTTGGTTGAAATTGCAGGTTCACGCGTTTTTCGCCAGGAAGTTATTCACTGTGAAACAGGAACTTCTATAACTGTTCGAAACCTTTTTTTTAATGTCCCTGCCCGCAGACGATTTCTTAAAAGCGACAATGTGGAAAAATCGCACCTGTTGAATGAATTTTACCGCGTTGTTCTTACAAATCCTGATGTTGAATTCAAACTTACAGATAATGATGAGGAAATTTTTTATTTGCCTCCCACCAATATAAAACAACGCATTGAGAATGTCTTTGGGAAAAACCCGCGAAAAAAACTTCAACAACAACTACTAAATATTCAGTCTGACTCTAATTTAGTAAGTATAAGAGGTTTTATTGGAAAACCTGAGTTTGCTCAGAAATTTCCTGACCAATATTTCTTTGTTAACGGACGTTTTATGAAACATCCCTATTTTCATAAAGCAGTTATGTTGGCTTACAATCAGTTGATTCAAACCGGTGATAGTCCAACTTATTTCATTTATCTTGAAGTAGACACGCAAACAATTGATATAAATATTCATCCCACAAAAACTGAGATAAAATTTGAAAATGAACAGGCTATCTGGTCCATACTGAATGCAACAATAAAAGAAGCATTAGGAAAGTTTAATATAGCACCATCGATCGACTTTGACCAGGAAGGAGCTCCAGAATATCCTCTATCGAAACATGAGATAAATATTCAGCCTCCTCGTACTAATTTTAATCCAGATTACAACCCTTTTCAATCAACAGGATATACCCGCCCATCTATGGATTGGGAAAAACTTTATGCTGGCTTCGAATCAAAAACACAAAAGACACCTCAACCCAACTCAGCATTATTAACCCCAGAAAAATTCCCCATTGAAACAGATAACGAAACAGAAAATCATCTTTTTTTTAATTCTGAAAGTGTTACTAGTTCAAATTATCAACTGAAAGGAAAATATATACTTACAAGTGTTAAATCAGGTATTATGCTGGTTGATCAACATAGAGCTCATACAAGAATTTTATATGAAACACTTATCAATCAGCTAAATGCAAATAATTATATCGCGCAACAAGTTTTATTTCCTGAAGAAATACATTTTGATGCTGACCGACTGATTTTTTTCGAACAAATTCAGCAAGATCTTGAAAATCTTGGTTTTGCATTTGAAATGAATGGAAAGAATAATTTCAGTATAAATGCCGTACCATCAATTGTGGGAGCTGTAAGTGTCTTGCCATTGCTCAACAATATGGTTGATGAAGTAAAGAGCCATGAAATGAATGCAGAGGATAGTATTGGAAATATGCTTGCGCTTTCGCTTGCAAAAGCATCGGCTATTAAAACCGGTCAAATACTCAGTGCTGCTGAAATGGACGACCTGATTAACAAACTTTTTGCGTGCAGTGATTATAATTTTACCCCCGATGGCAAGAAAATCTTTGTAATTTTCTCGCTTGAAGAAGTACAGGCAAGATTTAGGTAAATTTATTCAGAAGTTTGTATAAAAAAAAGCAGAATGAAGTACATTCACTCTGCTTTTTTATAAAATTTTCTAGTGGTTTATCTTGAAGTAAATGATTTCTTTTTTCGTATAGCTCTGAAACAAATAATTATATTCCCGAAAAGATAAACAAAGAAAATCCACAGCCAGGTAATTTTACTGTTAATAGCCTGTGTGCTATAATCGCGCTGCCATTTGTTCGGTGAAAAAGTATCAGGATCGAAATTAAGGGATAAATAACTGTCCACTAACTGAAACCCAACCAGTATGATTAATACCAGCGAAATAATTATTACTATTCTGAATGTAATTTTCATTTTTCCTTGTTTTTTGTTTGGAATGAAGTATTTACCTTATCGATGCAAAAATATAAAATTATTTATTGCAGTGTAAAAATAAGAGATTTAATTTAAAACATTTTTTTAGTATCAATATCTGTAATGTTCGGGTTTGTAAGGGCCATTTAAATCGACACCTATATAAGCTGCCTGATCGGGTGTAAGTTGAGTGAGTTTTACACCTAATTGTTCAAGGTGCAGTCGTGCAACTTCTTCATCGAGATGCTTTGGCAAACGATACACATCTATTGCATATTTTTTGGTAAATAGTTCAATCTGTGCCAGTGTTTGGTTGGTAAATGAATTACTCATTACGAATGATGGATGACCTGTAGCGCAACCAAGATTAACCAAACGACCATCAGCTAGTAATAAAATACTGTGTCCGTCGGGGAAAATATATTTATCAACTTGTGGTTTTATGTTTACAACTTCAATACCAGGCATATTTTTAAGTTTATCCACCTGAATTTCGTTGTCGAAATGACCGATATTACAAACAATAGCGCCATCTTTCATTTGTTGCATATGTTCCAGTGTTATAATATCGCGGTTCCCGGTAGTTGTTACATACACGTTTCCTTCGGGCAGTGCATCTTCTACAGTGCAAACTTCAAATCCCTCCATGGCAGC
>CAYNGF010000077.1:0-17780 GCA_964396515.1 uncultured Paludibacter sp. | reverse complement strand
CTACGAAAGATGCAAACTTGCGCTTCAGGGATGTGTGGGAGAAAAAAGACCTGACATTCAAGCGTAAAAAGTATCAGTCTGACTTTGTGTTGGATGGCGATGATATTGTAATGCTTGTGATAAGTCCGAAAGTAAAAAAATAAACTAACCGTATTTTAGAAACATACAATACAACTGAATACCAGCCATTCGACGTACTTTTACAGCACAACATTCTGAATATTATTTGTGCTGAAAAAGACGGGAATAAAATCTGTATACTGTAAAAAAAATATCATTCTATGCTCACAACCATCGATTTTGCCATTATTGGCGTTTACCTGGGGATGCTGATTTTTATCGGCATTTACCTCAAACGTCGCGCTTCCAAAAATCTAGAATCCTACCTTCTGGGCGGAAAAACCATTCCGTGGTATATGCTCGGTTTGTCAAACGCTTCGGGCATGTTCGACATTTCGGGCACGGTGTGGTTGGTGGCCATTACGGTAGTTTATGGCATAAAAAGCATTTATATTCCCTGGCTGTGGCCGGTTTTCAACCAAATTTTCCTGATGGTGTATCTCTCTGCCTGGCTGCGTCGTTCCGGCGTTACAACAGGTGCTGAGTGGATAGCTTTTAGGTTTGGAAAAGATAAAGGAGCGGTTACTTCGCACTGGATAATTGTGATTTTTGCCATTTTGGTTTGCCTGAGCATGTTGGCTTACGGATTTATCGGCATGGGTAAATTTATTGAAATTTTCCTTCCGCTGAAAACCATGTTTCCGGTAATGAGTTTTGTACCCGATGCTTATGTACCACATGTGTGGGGCATTGCATTTACACTTTTTGCTGTGTTTTATGCGCTTTTGGGAGGTATGATGAGTATTGTATGGGCCGATGTGGCGCAATATGTGATTATGACATTGGCTTCGATTGCCATTGCGGTGATTGCTATGGTGCACCTCGATGTGATAAATTTCAGCGCTTTGTTGCCCGAAAGCTGGTATTCGCCGGCTTTCGGAATGAAGCTGGACATGAACTGGACGGGTAAATTTGCGGAGTTCAATCAGCAAATACAAAGTGATGGCTACGAACTTTTCTCGCTATTTTTTGGCGTGGTGCTAATGAAAGGTATTTTGGCCAGTGTGGCCGGACCAGCGCCTACTTACGATATGCAGAAAATTCTTTCCACCAAATCACCACGCGAAGCGTCGCTTATGAGCGGTTTTGTGTCGGTGGTTTTAATGCCGGTGCGTTACCTTATGATTGCGGGAATTGCGGTGATTGGACTCATTATTTTTGATGAAATAAAAGACCAAATCACTAATGTGAGCGGCAGTGTCGATTTTGAGTTGGTGTTGCCAGCCGTGATAGCCCATCCGTGGATTCCGGCAGGATTGGTGGGATTGATTCTGGCTGGTTTGTTGGCCGCCTTTATGTCCACCTTTGCCGGAACGCTGAATGCAGCGCAAGCTTATATTGTAAACGACATTTATATAAAATACATTCGCCCCAATGCTACGGCCAAACAATCGAACAATGCCAATATTATTGTAGGATTGGTGGTTGTGGTTATAAGTATACTGTTTGGCGTGTTGGCCGAAAACGTAAACAGCGTGCTGCAATGGGTTACAGGCGCATTGTATGGCAGTTATATTGCCGCCAATATCCTGAAATGGCATTGGTGGCGCTTCAATAGCAAAGGCTTTGCATGGGGCATGATTGGCGGTTTGATTCCTGCGCTTATTTTGCCTTATGTGCCGGTAGTAAATACGGTTTTGCCACTGTATTATTTCCCCATAATTCTGGTATTTTCTATCATTGGTTGTATTTGGGGCACTTATTCGGCGCCAGCTACCGACACCGAAGTGTTGAAAAAATTCTATGCCAAAACACGACCTTGGGGATTTTGGAAACCCATCAATGATATGGTGGTAGCCGAAAACCCCGATTTCAGGAAAAATACTGGTTTTGGCCGCGATATGCTGAATGTTGCAGTAGGCATTGTGTGGCAAACCGCGCTTGTGGCAGCCCCCATTTATCTGGTGGTAAAACAATTCTGGGCAATGGGCATAGCACTTATGCTGGTGGGAATCGGAACAGTAGTTTTAAAGAAAAATTGGTACGATAAGCTTGAAGATTGACCCCCGACCCCTAAAGGGGAGATTCTAATAAAGCAAACAGAACTTAATAAACGCACTCTTAATTCCCCTTTAGGGGATAGGGGCCAATATAAAAAAAGGATGCAATACGGACATTTCGATGATAGCCGTCGTGAATACGTCATTACCAATGCACGTACACCCTGGCCATGGATCAACTATCTCGGCAACGAGGATTTCTTTAGTTTAATTTCGAATACTGCGGGTGGATATTCTTTTTATAAGGATGCAAAATTCCGCCGTATCACCCGTTACAGGTACAACAATGTGCCTATGGACAACGGGGGGAAGTATTTTTATATCAACGATGGTGGCACAGTCTGGAGTCCGGGCTGGAAGCCCTGCAAAACCGAACTCGACAGCTACGAATGTCGTCACGGCATGAATTACAGCATCATTAAAGGCTCAAAAAGTGGCGTGGAAGCCGAAGCACTTTACTTTGTGCCTCTGAAAACACATGCCGAAGTGCAACGTTTGCGACTGACGAATTATTCCACCGAAACAAAAAATCTGAAAATATTTTCTTTTGTGGAATGGGCTCTCTGGAATGCCGCTACCGACATGGAAAATTTCCAGCGAAACTTCTCTACCGGCGAAGTGGAAATAGAGGATTCGGTGATTTATCACAAAACCGAATACAGAGAGCGCCGCAATCATTATGCGTATTACTCGGTGAATGTGCCCATGCAGGGTTTTGACACCGATCGCGAAACATTTTTTGGTTTGTATAATGGTTTTGACGAGCCGCAAACTGTGCTCGAAGGCGCACCACGCAACTCCGAAGCGCATGGCTGGTCGCCCATTGCCTCGCATTATGTGGAAGTGACACTTGCACCCGGCGAAAGCAAAGACCTGATTTTTGTGCTTGGATATGTGGAAAACGAACAGGACGAAAAATGGGAAAGCAAAAATATTATCAACAAAACAAAGGCAAAATCCTGCATTGCACGCTTCGACACCACTGAAAAAGTGGAAACTGCTCTGGCTGAATTACGCACCTATTGGGACGGACTGTTAAGCGTTTTCAATATCTCCACGCACGAAGAAAAACTCGATCGCATGGTGAATGTGTGGAATCAGTATCAGTGCATGATAACCTTCTGTTTCTCACGTTCGGCTTCGTTTTTCGAAAGCGGCATTGGTCGTGGCATGGGTTTCCGCGACTCGAACCAGGATTTGATAGGTTTTGTGCACCAAATTCCCGAACGCGCCCGAGAACGCATCATCGACATTGCCTCTACGCAATTTCCCGACGGCGGTTGCTACCATCAATATCAACCATTGACCAAAAAAGGCAACAACGAAATCGGTCAGGGATTCAACGACGACCCGATGTGGCTGATTCTCGGAACAACGGCTTATATCAAAGAAACCGGCGATTTTAGCATTTTGGACGAAAAAGTGCCTTTCGATAATGTGTTGGGTTCGGAAGTGAGTTTGTTTCACCACCTCACCGTTTCGTTCGACCACGTTATCAATAACCTTGGCCCACATGGTTTGCCTTTGAGCGGCAGGGCCGACTGGAACGATTGTCTGAATTTGAATTGTTTCTCAAACGACCCGAACGAAAGCTTCCAGACTACCGAAAATAAAGCCGAAGGCTCAAAAGCTGAAAGTTTAATGATAGCCGGACTTTTTGTGGTGTATGGCCGCGATTATGTGGAACTTTGTAAAACCCTGGGCAAAACTGCCGAAGCACAACGCGCACAAAACGAAGTGGACAAAATGGTGGTAGCTATCAAACAAAATGGTTGGGATGGCGAATGGTTTATACGTGCTTACGATTATTTTGGGAATAAAGTAGGTTCTAAAGAAAACGAAGAAGGCAAAATATTCATCGAATCGAATGGCTGGTGCACCATGGCGGGCATTGGGCTCGAAGAAGGCATGGTGGACAAAGCCCTCGAATCGGTGAAAGAGCGTCTCGATTGCGAACATGGCATTGTGCTCAACAATCCTCCATTTTCGAAATACTATATCGAATATGGCGAAATATCGAGCTATCCTCCGGGTTACAAAGAAAATGCAGGCATTTTCTGTCACAACAATCCCTGGATAATGATAGGCGAAACGGTGCGCGGTCGTGGCGACAGAGCATGGGAGTATTTCCGCAAAATTTGCCCTGCCTACACCGAACACATTAGCGATTTACACAAAGTAGAACCTTACGTGTACGCCCAAATGATAGCAGGAAAAGATGCATTCAAGCCCGGCGAAGCCAAAAACTCGTGGCTCACCGGTACAGCAGCCTGGAACTTCTATACCATTTCGCAATACATACTTGGCATACAGCCCACCTACGAAGGTTTGCGCATCGATCCCTGCATTCCGGCCGACTGGGAAAATTTCAGCGTGAAACGTAAATTCAGAGGCGCACAATACAACATTGAGCTGAAAAATCCGAATGGAAAGATGAAAGGCGTAAGCAAAGTTTTGCTAAATGGAGTTGAAATATCAGGCAACATAATTCCGCTATTCGATGCCGGGAATGTGGTGAATGTAGAGGTGATAATTTAAAGCTGTATATCAATAGAATGGATAATAAAACTAACTTTTACCCTTTAGAGCTTAGGTTTCAAGACTTCAAAGAGCAACTGACCGACGAACTTACGCAGAATATTCTTCATTTTTGGCAAACGAAAATGAAGGACGAAAATGGTGGTTTTTTCGGACAAATGACCGGCCAAAACGAGTTGCAAAAATCTGCAGCTCGTGGTGGAATTCTGAATGCACGAATTTTGTGGAGTTTCTCATCGGCTGCCCGTATTCTTGGCAATGACGGTTACAAAGCCGCTGCTGAGCATGCCAAAAACTATATTTTCGATCACTTTTTCGACGAAGAATTTGGTGGAACATACTGGATGCTGAATGCCGATGGCACTGTGGCCGACGCCAAAAAGCAAATTTACAGCCAGGCATTTTTTATTTATGCATTGGTGGAATATTATCGTCTTACAAATGATGCGGAATGCCTCGAACGCGCCAAAGAGTTGTTTTATTTGATCGAAAAAAATAGTTTTGATTATCAGAAAAACGGCTATTTCGAAGCCTACAGTCGCGACTGGAAATTGCTCGACGACCTCCGCCTGAGCGAAAAGGATGCCAACGAAAAGAAAACAATGAATACGCATTTGCATATTCTCGAAGCTTACAGCAATCTTTATCGCGTGTGGAAAGACCCTGTTTTAGAACAGCAATTGCAAAATCTGATTCTTCTTTTTACAGATAAAATAATCAATCAGGAAACTTATCATCTCGATTTGTTTTTTGACGAAGACTGGAATTCTCGTTCATCTCTCGTTTCGTACGGTCACGACATTGAAGCTTCCTGGTTGATTTATGAAGCTGCTCAGGTGCTTAACAAAGCGGATATTCTTCGGAAAGTACGCTCCGTTGTGCTGAAAGTAGCCGATGCTGCTGCCGAAGGTTTACGCGAAAATGGCGCCATTGTAAACGAAAAAAACACAGCAAACGGACATGTCGATACAAATTGTGACTGGTGGCCGCAGGCCGAAGCCATGGTTGGTTATTACAATGCATACCAAATCAGTGGAAATTCAGCTTATCTCAATAATGTATTGAAAAACTGGACGTTTATCAACGAAAACATTATCGACAGGGAAAATGGCGAATGGGTTTGGGCCGTGAACGAAAACGGCATTAAAGACCGTAAAAACGACAAAGCCGGCTTCTGGAAATGCCCATATCATAATAGTCGTATGTGTCTGGAACTGATAGAGCGAATAGCTCCGCACGAAGATTCAATTGAAAAATAATAATATAACCTTATAAAAAATCACTCAATGAAAACATCAAAACAACTACATTTAAACAAATTCACCGAAAAAATTAAGTCTCCAAACGGGGAACTCAAGGGGCTTTTTATTGGCCTTTTGTTTTCATTTTTTATGACAGCCTGTTCGGCGGCTCACAAAGCGCCCGAAAACTCGCCTGTAGCCCTGAATGGTGCATTACAGGTGAAGGGAATTCAGCTCTGCAACGACAAAGACGAAGCGCTTATGCTTCGTGGCGTAAGTTTTGGCTGGCACAATTTCTGGCCACGTTTTTACAACGAAGATGCTGTAAGATGGCTGGCTACCGACTGGAAATGCAATGTAGTGCGCGCTGCCATGGGCGTGGGTCCCGATGATTCGTACCTTCAGAATCCTGAGTTTGGCATTAAAAGCGTTACCAGTGTGGTGGATGGCGCCATCAAACAGGGACTTTATGTGATTATCGACTTTCACAGTCATAAAATTCATACCGAAGAAGCCAAAAAGTTCTTCACCCTAATGGCTGAAAAATATGGTAAATATCCAAATGTGATATACGAAATTTTCAACGAACCCGACTATTACACATGGCCCGAAGTAAAAGCATATTCCGAAGAACTGATAAAAACCATTCGCGCCATCGACCCCGACAATATCATTCTCGTTGGTTCGCCGCACTGGGATCAGGATATTCATCTGGTAGCCGAAGATCCGATTGCCGGACAAACCAACCTTATGTACACAATGCATTTCTATGCCGGAACACACAAACAATGGCTGCGCGACCGCACCGATGCGGCAATGGCCAAAGGTATTCCAATATTTGTGTCGGAATGTGCCGGCATGGAAGCTACCGGCGATGGACCGCTCGATCCTGCTGAGTGGAATGCCTACCTTACCTGGATGGAAGACCGCAAAATAAGCTGGGTTGTATGGTCGCTGTCCGACAAAAACGAAACCTGCTCCATGCTGCTGCCGCGCGCCGAATCAACAGGCAACTGGAGCGACGAGCTTATCAAGGAATGGGGTAAAATGAGCCGCAATGCCATCAGGGGGTTGAATAAATAGAATCTAAAGAACCCCCAACCCCCTCCCGATAAATCGGGAGGGGGTATAGGGGCAAAAAATGAATGAGGGTAAACTTGCTTTTGACAATATCCTCAATAAATGCTTTAAACAAAGCCCTTTTCACAAATAATTGTATATTTGAACTTTTTATACGAACAAATAATTTATTTTACCCGAAAACTGAATACATCATGCAGGTATCAAACATATTTCGCGAAGTGACGCCGCTTTCGGCCGAGGATTGTTTTGTGATTCGGAGTCGCGTAAAAAGTGAGTTCAACTATCCCGTACATGTGCATCCCGAATTCGAGCTCAACTATATCGAAAATGCACCCGGTGCCCAGCGCCTTATCGGCGATTCGCTCGAGGAAATCGGCGATTACGAACTTTGCCTTATTGGCAACGAAAACCTCGAACATGCCTGGATGAACGGCAGTTGCGACTCGAAGGATATTTTCGAAATTACCATTCAGTTTCACAAAGACCTTTTCTTCGAAAGTATGCTCAGCAAAAGGCAGTTTCATTCAATGGCCATCATGTTCGAAAATGCAAAAAAGGGCATTGTGTATTCCCGCGAAACCATTCTGAAAGTGCGCGACTTGCTGCATAAACTTTGTAAAAACGAGGAAGGATTTCATTCTGTAATTGATTTGCTCAACATACTGCAAACACTTTCCGAAGACAAAAATTCGCGCATTTTGGCCACTTCCACCTTCGCCAACCGCGACGATTCATCTGACAGCCGGCGCATTCAGAAGGTAATTGATTATCTGCACGAAAACTATCAAAAAGAAATTCATTTAGCCGATGTGGCCGGGCATGTAAATATGTCGGAAGTGTCGTTCAGCCGCTTTATGAAAAAAAGAACAGGTAAAAATTACATCGAATATCTCAACGACCTGCGACTGGGCATTGCCTCGCGTCACCTGATCGACACAACTAAAACTGTTGCCGAGATAAGCTACGAATGTGGATTCAACAACCTGTCGAACTTCAATCGCATTTTCAAAAAACGCAAAGGTGTCACTCCCAAGGAATTTCGCGAAAGCTATACCAAAATGCGCATTCTTATTTAAAAAAACACTCTCCGAAAAATTTCTCCTGTTAAAAACCTTATTAGCTGCCCGAAGTTCTGCAACAAAAGTTACTGCTGCTTTCTTTAAATAACAACCAAAAATTGTATCTTTGCAATCCTTAAATGGGATAAAGAATTTTCGGGATATTTTTTGATATGTTAAAACAGCAACTTCAGCAAAAACTTCAGCAAAAACTTTCACCGGCACAAATTCAGGTTATCAAAATGCTTGAAGTGCCCACTCTTGAGCTTGAGGAACGCATCCGCCAGGAGCTGGAAGAAAATCCTGCTCTTGAGGAAGGACCGGATTCCGAAAGTTCTGACACTGATATTGATGACGAATTTGGGAACGACGATGATAGTGGAAATGATGACTTTGACCTTGACGAATATATGGCTGATGATGATATTCCCGACTATAAACTTAAAGTTAACAATACTTCAAAAGACGACAAACGCGAAGAAATTCCCTTTTCTGTTGGGATGACTTTTCATGAATATCTGATTGATCAACTTGGATTACAGCAGCTAAATGAACACGAACATCAGATAGCTGAATACGTTATAGGAAACATTGACGATGAAGGCTATCTTCGCCGTGAACCTGAAGCAATGGTTGACGATATAGTATTTCATGCAGGAGTAAACACTTCGGATGAAGAAATGCATCGTATTGTAAGTATAATTCGTGAATTTGATCCACCCGGGGTAGGAGCATATGATTTGCAGGACTGCTTACTTTTACAACTCGACCGAAAAACACAAACTCCTGAAATAAAAACTGCAAAGGAGATTATTAAAAATTATTTTGAAGAATTTTCGAAAAAGCATTACGATAAAATAATTCGCGCCCTGGGTTTAGATGATATCTTTTTAAAAAACGTTATCGCTGAAATTGTAAAACTAAATCCAAAACCGGGAAATGCCTGGGGAGGCAACATTCTTGAAAAATCGATGGCAACCATTGTTCCCGATTTTATTCTGGAAAATAACGATGGACAGCTTACAGTTCACTTGAACAACAGTAATATACCCGAACTCAGAGTGAACGGTACTTACAACGAAATGTTGCAGGACTATACATCGAATAAAAAAAATCAGACACGTGAAATGAAAGATGCCGTGATGTTTGTAAAACAAAAAATCGATTCGGCACGCTGGTTTATCGATGCTATCAAACAACGACAACAAACATTGCTCACTACAATGAGTGCAATTGTTGAGTTTCAATACGATTTTTTTACCGAAGGCGACGACCGCTATTTGAAACCAATGATTTTGAAAGATATTGCCGACATAACCGGATATGATATCTCGACTATTTCACGGGTAAGCAACAGCAAATACATACAAACCGAATTCGGCATTTATCCTGTAAAATATTTCTTTTCTGAATCCATGACGAATGACTCCGGCGAAGAAGTTTCAACCAGAGAAATTAAAAAGATATTGCAGGAATGTGTTGAAAATGAAGACAAAAGACATCCATTAAACGATGATGCGCTTGCTGATGTTCTCAAGGAAAGAGGTTATCCCATTGCACGTCGTACGGTTGCAAAATACCGCGAACAATTGAATATTCCTGTAGCACGATTGCGAAAGGAAATTTGATTGGTGAATTGGTGATTGGTAAATTAGTGTCCGTTGTCTTTGCTCCTTGTTCCTTACTCTTTGTTCTTTTAAAAAAAATGAAAAAATTTCATAAAATAGTATCGTTCGTGTTACAACCACTTTTTATGCCGGTTTTTGGTATGATATTGCTTGTAAGCATGGAACTTTTTTCGGTTTTTACTTTCGGATGGAAGTTGAACGCTGTGTTGGTAACGTTTGTCTTTACAGCATTGGCTCCCGCAGTTCCTATTTTACTGCTTATGTCCAGAGGTAAAATACGTGATTTATTTATATCGAAGCGAGAGGAACGAACCATCCCTTATTTATTATCGTTTATTTCGTATTTATTCTGGACTTTATTTCTGTGGAAAATTCTTGGCTTTCCCTTATCGCTGGTTGCCATGGGTATTGGAGCCTCTATTTCCATTTTAATTATAACAATTATCAACTTAAAATGGAAAATCAGCGCACACATGTCTGGTATAGGCGGTCTTGCCGGAGGAATTTTTGGTATTTGTTATCGTATGGCCATAAATCCGGTTTGGCTTTTTGTGATTATTCTAAGCCTTTCGGCGCTGGTAGCACTATCGCGTATCGAATTGAAAGCACATACACCAGGGCAAACACTGGCAGGCTTCAGCGTGGGTTTTGCATCGGTTTTTTTCTCGGTGATACTTGTTTAAAAAAAGAAAAACTAAAAAACTTCAATATATAATATGATTACAACAGACCAGCTCAAAGATTTGCTGGAACGCGGGAGCGCGTTGAGGAGGTATCTTTGACATCGATACAAAAAACATTCAGATAGAAGAAGAAGAGTTACGAACGCATGCACCCGGTTTTTGGGACGACCCCAAAGCAGCAGAAGCGCAAATGCGTAAAATTAAAGAATTGAAAAATTGGGTGGAAGGCTACGATGGCGTGAAAACAGCCCTCGAAGAACTGCAATTAGCTATGGATTTTTATCGCGAAGAAGCGGTAACCGAAGAGGAAGTTGATGCTGCTTATCAGCATGCACTTGAGCAAGTGGAAACCCTCGAAATGAAAAATATGCTCTCAAAGGAAGAGGACAAAATGGGGGCTGTGATTAAAATCGTTGCCGGCGCAGGCGGTACCGAAGCGCAAGATTGGGCTGAAATGCTTTTCCGTATGTACCAGCGTTGGGCTGAGCGTAACAATTACAAAATCGAAATAACAAATATTCAGGATGGCGACGAAGCAGGTATCAAAACTGTTACCATGCAAATTGAAGGTGAGATGGCTTATGGCTATCTGAAAAGTGAAAATGGTGTGCATCGTCTTGTGAGAGTTTCGCCCTTCAATGCACAGGGCAAACGCATGACATCGTTTACTTCGGTTTTTGTAGTGCCGCTTATCGATGATAGCATCGAAATAGAAATAAATCCTGCAAACCTGAGTTGGGACACATTTCGCTCTTCCGGTGCGGGCGGTCAGAATGTGAATAAGGTGGAAACAGGAGTTCGTTTGCATTATAAATTTATCAACCCCTTGACGAACCAAACGGACGAAATTGTAATTGAAAATACCGAAAGCCGTTCACAGTTTGGGAATAAAGACAATGCCATTCGTTTACTGAAATCACAACTTTACGAACTTGAAATTGAAAAACGCAGAGCCGAAACGGCAAAAATTGAAGCCGGCAAAAAGAAAATAGAATGGGGTTCACAAATCCGTAGCTATGTTTTTGACGATCGTCGTGTAAAAGACCATCGCACCAATTATCAAACTTCGAATGTTAATGCTGTAATGGATGGCGACATCGATGGTTTTATTAAAGCCTATTTAATGGAATTTTCAGATTAAAATCAGGGTTTTTATTATTATTGATGCAACCAAACATATATGATTTTCATCATTTCTGATTGATGTTTAAAATATATTGGTTTAAAAATCGTTACTTTTCAAAAATCCCCTGCGATTTATCATTTACTAACAATTTAAAAAAGAATAATAAAAAATTGTTTCGTACTTTTGCAGTTTCATTAAATTTGATTTAAATGGAGTTTACAGCCCGGCAAATAGCAGATTTTTTACATGGAAAAGTGGAGGGAGATCCTCTGATAAAAGTTTCCGGTTTTTCCAAGATTGAAGAAGGGAAACCCGGAACACTGAGTTTTTTATCGAATCCCAAATACAATAAATATATTTACGATAGCAATGCCGATGTCATTCTGGTTAACAACAATTTCGAACCGGAACATCCGATAAAAGCCACACTAATAAGAGTTGAAAATGCATACGAAGCTATAGCCAAACTCTTAACACTTGTGGAACAGTTTACGCAGCGAAAAACAGGTATTTCAGATAAAACAGCGATTTCAGATAGTGCAATAATAGGTAATGAAGCATATATCGAAGCATTTGTATCGGTAGGCAAAAATGTTGTAATTGGAGCTAATACATCAATTTATTCAGGCACATATATTGGCGACAATGTAACTATCGGTAATAATGTAATACTTTACGCAGGTGTAAAAATTTATAAAGATTGCGTTATCGGCAATAATTGTATATTACACGCTGGCACTGTTATAGGTTCTGATGGATTTGGATTTGCTCAGGCAACCGATGGTGTTTACAACAAAATTCCCCAAACCGGCAATGTTGTTATTGAAGATGATGTGGAAATCGGCGCTAACACCACCATCGACCGTGCTACAATGGGCAGCACTATAATCCGCAAAGGTGTGAAAATTGACAACCTTGTACAGGTAGCACACAATGTGGAAATTGGCGAAAATACTGTTATTGCTGCACAAACAGGTATTTCCGGCTCAACCAAAATCGGGAAAAACTGCATATTAGCCGGGCAGGTTGGATTGGCAGGACATTTAACCATAGCCGACAAAACCATTATAGCAGCGCAGACAGGTGTTCCGAATTCAGTAAAAACATCCGGACAAATTCTTATGGGCTATCCTGCCATTCCGCTTCGCGATTTTCAACGTTCGGCTATTGTATTTAAAAATCTGCCCGAAATGCAACGAATAGTTTATGACTTGAAACGTCAACTTGAAGTTTTAAAAAAGTGCTAAGTAAAAAAGATGAAAAAAAGATAATGATAAATAGAAAACTAATTTATGAAGAATAATCTATTTACAATTATTGTAATACTATTTTTTGCTGCCATAATGTGGAGTTGTCAAAGTGATGATAATGAACCTGAAATTCTTAAAGAATCACTTACTATAAATGATGCAATTAATTGGGTAAAAAACAATTTTAATCAAAGCGCAAGTAATCCGGAAATTTTTAGAGCGAATGCAACTGATAGCACGATTTTTGATTTAAAACCTTCGCTGAATTGGGATTTGGCAGAAATTGACAATGAAGATATTTGGTCTGTTGTGGAACTGCCATGGGAATACGAAAATGGTTTTATTACGAGCACGAATTCAGAAGTAAAATCTCAGTCCGAAATTAATAACATTGAAAATACTTTCGTACATAAACTTGTAATACTTAAAAATAGAATAACCGGAGATATTTATGGTTTTAAAATGTCAGTAATACCTGATTATAAATACTTACTCCAAAATACCGAAAATATCAATTCAAACTATTATTTAAAAAGAGACCCTCAACTTAGTGGTATCGTATTGTTTTACAGCATAAAAGATGAATTTATAAATGGTTGGAAGTTTGATGAGGGAAAAATTGTTGCCAGAATTAATGCTAAGAGTTCCGATTCGCCGGTAAATATTTCTGCTTATCAAAAAGCTTCTTCATCTACGCTGTATTATACCGTCGAAACTTGTTACTACTATTATGTTACAGGTGGCGGATATACTTCTGAACCTAAATTAATGTATTGTAATACTGAGTATTTTTATATGTTAATGTCAGATATTTCTATTTTAGATACCAATGGCGGAGGTGTTGACTTGAGTAATTTTTGGGGTGCAGGAGGTGGAAGTAGCCCAACCAGTGATAAGCCTTCCGACCCTTGTGTTGAAATTAAAAAAGCTAAAGCTGATGCAGCGTTAAATGAGAGACTTAAAGATTTAATTAGAAAGGCTAAATATGAACTAAATGAGGATGGATATTTAATGAAAAATGATGGAAGTTTCATATTTCCAAAAACTCGCGAATTTGGAAATGTGAAATTTGAATTTAGTACAGCCGATAAGTTTTCTGAATTCGTTCATTTGCACCAAGATGTTTCAGGTGGGACGTGTGTTTTTTCAGGAAAAGATTTAATTACATTATATTCAATGTTTATCAATAATCGAATGGTGGATCCTGCTACTTTCAGGTATCTTGTAGTAAGTTCTTTTGGTGTTGGTAGCTTACATATTACAGACCCCGTTGCTTTCAAAAATTTCGGGGATAAATATAATAAGGAAATCTTAGATAAATTATACATCACAACACCTAGGGATGGTAATAACATTAACGATTATCTTAAACAGTTCTTGGATATATTGAAGAATACAAATGCTGGCTTGACATTTAGTCTGGGGGAATTTGACATGGAGTCGAGTAATCCAGAAATTAAATGGAACACTAAGCAGTTTGATGCTTTGGGCAATGTCGTTAATTTAAATTGCAATTAATATAATCAAAAAATATGAAAACAAAAAACTTATTATTATTTATAATTCTTTGTATAAATAATATCATAATTACAGGACAAGGTGTAGTGAAAAGAGAAGTATTTCCAACTAATCTGGAAGTCTATCAGGGTGCATGGGAATACATTTCAGAAAATGAGATATTCAGAATATTTTTAAAAATTGGCAAGGAAGATTCTATGGTATCTTTTGGTCCATGCATAATTGGAGATTATTTTTATAGTAAGAATAATGTTGTAATAGATAATTATGTTATATCTGAAATCCCTACAATCGACAATAATTTAACACACAACTCAGTTATTATAAATGCTTCAAATGGCAAATACGAATCAGTTAAATACGCCAATCCAAATGAGCTATACATGACTTTTTATGACAAACAGAGAAAGAAGAGAGTCGCTAGTGGAAAAATTCAATTAATCTCGTCAACACAGATTCGATGGATACTTAAAGATGATGAAGGAGTTTATACCAGTGATGAAAAATGGGTAGAATCAGGATTTTCAGTTCCAACAGATGTAATTATGACAAAGAAAGAACAGCTTTTGGTAAGATAAAAGAACGCTGTAATGAAGTTTTTCAACTGAATTTTAAAATGATTATTTTTTATAACGTATAATGATATTGATTGGATAAAAGATTATTGAGCATTATTAATAAATGAACACAAAAAACGAGTTAAAACAACATACAATTGCTGATAGTTTTAGCTTTTCAGGCATAGGGTTACACACTGGTTTAAGCATCAACCTGAAATTTTTACCTGCTCCTGAAAATCATGGAATCCGCATTAAACGGGTAGATTTACTCGGACAGCCCGAAATGGAAGCCGTAGCCGATTATGTTGGACAAACTGTTCGGGGGACAGTGCTTGTTAAGGATGAAATGCAGGTTAGCACAATAGAACATGCAATGGCGGCTTTATATGCAATGGGAATTGACAATTGCCTGCTCGAAGTAGATGCTCCGGAATTTCCGATTCTTGATGGAAGTGCGCGCTTCTTTGTGAATAAAATAATCGAAACCGGAATAAAAGAACAGGATGCAGAAAGAATTTTTTTCAGGATTACCGAAGAAATTTCCTATACAAACCCTGAAACCGGGTCAAAAATTTCCATCGTTCCTGACGATACATTTAAAGTGGATGTGAAAATCGGTTTTCGCTCCAAAATGCTGAAAAGTCAGACTGCGGAACTAACAGATATTAGTACCTTTGCAACCGAATTTGCTGCTGCACGTACATTTGTTTTCGTACGTGAAATTCGCCCACTGTTAAAAATGAATCTTATTAAGGGAGGTGATTTGAAAAATGCTGTTGTAATTTACGATGAACCTATTCAGCAGGAATCGATGGACAGGCTTACCGAGAAACTCGGACAGCCTCGACTTGATGCAACGCAACTTGGATATATTACCGGCGACCTGCATTTTGAAAACGAACCCGCTCGTCATAAATTGATGGATGTGATTGGTGACATGGCTCTTGTGGGAAGACCGTTAATCGGGAGAATTACAGCCACACACCCGGGTCATCGCACAAATACCGAACTTGCAAAACTTGTAAGACAGGCTATGATAAGTGGAAAATAGTTTATAGTGAATAGTTTATAGTTTATAGTGAATAGTTTATAGAAAAATGATTTCAAGTTTAACAAATATACATCCGGAAGCGAAAATACACGAAAGTGTTACCGTTGAATCTTTTGTAACCATTCAAAAAAATGTGGAAATTGGCGAGGGAACATGGATAGGGCCAAATGTAACCATAATGGAAGGCGCACGTATCGGAAAAAACTGTAGGATTTTTCCGGGAGCGGTTGTTGCTGCCATTCCGCAGGATTTAAAATTCCGCGGTGAAGATACGCTGGCAATAATCGGAGATAATACCACTTTGCGTGAATGTGTTACCGTAAACCGCGGTACAGCTGCAAGGGGGAAAACCGTAGTTGGAAACAATTGTTTGCTGATGGCTTATTGCCATGTTGCACACGACTGTCTTATTGGCAATTCTGTGATAATGTCGAACGCCACGCAATTGGCAGGGGAAGTGGAAATCGAAGATTTTGCCATCTTGAGCGGTGGTGTTTTAGTACATCAATTTACACGCATTGGTGCTCACGTAATGATTCAGGGAGGTTCAAAAGTTACAAAAGACGTTCCACCCTATATTACCGCTGCACGCGAACCCTTAGCTTATGCAGGATTAAATTCAATTGGACTGCGAAGACGAAATTTTACACCCGATCAGATAAAAGTTCTTCAGGATATTTACCGCATAATTTTTCAATCCGGCAAAAACACAACAAATGCGTTGCAATTAATTGAAAATGAGATACCTGATTGTCCTGAAAAAGATGAAGTACTGAATTTTGTAAGAAAATCGACAAGAGGTATGATTAAAGGGTATGGCGAGTGAGATTAAACGGAAATGAAAGTATGTAGGAATTAAAAATGTAAAATTGAATTAAATTCTGAACTTCAAATGTAATTCCAAATCCATTATTTAAAAACAGTGATAAAACACTGAAATAAAAAACTAAATGCATAACGAAAACCTTTGAATAATCCCTCTTTTGGCGGTTAAGGGGCTGATACGGGGGTATAAATATATTTTTTATGGAAATAAAAAACGAAGAAACACCAAAAAAAAGCCTGAATTTTATTGAGGCAATGGTTGAACAAGATTTGAAGGAAGGTAAAAACGGCGGACGAATTCAAACGCGTTTTCCACCCGAACCGAATGGTTATCTTCATATTGGGCATGCAAAGGCTATTTGCCTTGATTTTGGCATTGCTGAAAATTACGGAGGAATTTGTAACCTTCGCTTTGATGACACGAATCCCGTAAAAGAAGATGTGGAATATGTTGATTCCATTATGGAAGACATACAATGGTTAGGTTACAAGTGGGCAAATGTTTATTATGCTTCCGACTATTTTCAACAATTATGGGATTTAGCTATCGAGCTGATAAAAAAAGGGAAAGCGTACGTCGATGAACAATCGGCCGAAGAAATTGCACGGCAAAAAGGAACACCAACCGTACCCGGGATAGAAAGTCCTTATCGGAATCGCCCAATCGAAGAAAGTTTGACTCTTTTCGAAAAAATGAACACGGGCGAAATCCCTGACGGAGCTATGGTGCTACGTGCAAAAATCGATATGGCTTCGCCAAACATGCACTTCCGCGATCCGATCATGTATCGAATCATAACAACACATCCGCATCACCGTACCGGTTGGAAATGGAAAGCATACCCCATGTACGATTATGCACATGGTCAATCCGATTATTTCGAAGGCGTAACGCACTCACTGTGTACGCTCGAATTCGAAGTACATCGTCCGCTGTACGATTGGTTTATCGATCAGTTTGCCGACTCGGATTATCGTCCGCGTCAAACCGAATTTAACCGACTTAACCTTACTTATACCGTTATGAGCAAAAGAAAAATGCTGCAATTAGTGCAGGAAGGTTTGGTAAGCGGTTGGGACGATCCGCGGATGCCCACTC
>CAYNGF010000076.1:0-17791 GCA_964396515.1 uncultured Paludibacter sp. | reverse complement strand
TCCAGTTCGAATCTTTTCCCCAATATTGCCAATCCTGAATTATGCCATCAATCGGTACTTTCAAAGCGCGGTATTTTTTCAACACTTCAAGTGTTTCAAACTGATTTTTATACCTTTCGCGCGATTGCAAATAGCCAAAACCCCACAAAGGCAGCATTGGAACGTTGCCGGTGAGTTCACGCATTTGTTTTATTACACCTTCAGGATTGCCACCATACATGAAATAATAATCCGATAAATCGCCTAACGATTCAAGCGATAATTCCTGTGCATTGTCGTTGAAAGTTACAGGTGCATAATTATCCCAAAAAAGTCCATATCCCTTCGTTGATTGAAAAAATGGAATGGTAATTTTCGTATTTTCGTTTTTCAGCACAAAACGCTGTCCGCGCTGATTGAGTTTACCGTTCTGAATTTGTCCCAGACCGTAAATAGCTTCATCCTTTTCGGGCATAAATGCTTGACGAACTGTATAAGAATACTTCTTAACATCCATAGTTGGTGTAAACTGCGTTCCATAATCTTTTTCGGCAAACAGCATTTTGTCCGATTTATCGAAGAATGAAACACTACCGGTCAACGTATTGTACTGAACATTCAATTTATCACTTTCGATGGAAAGATATAAACCTTTTTCGGTATAAGTAAGATTACATTTCTCAGCAGTTTTAATTACCGACAAGCTATTCTTATTCAACTTCTCATTTTCGGGATATTTTACCACACGTACGATTTGTGGATTAAAAAATGTAATTTCCACATTCATACTTTGTACGTTGGTTTTAATACCATTTTCAGTTTTTTGATAATCGGCAGCTGAACCCAAAAATGAAATTGATAAAAAAATTTGAAATAAGACAGTAATTTTTTTCATAAAGTATTTTTTATCTTAGAATTTGCTAACGAAAGAGTGCTTAGAATTAGCTCCGAAATTTTAGATATAAGCATGTCTTTGTTTATTAAATACATAAAAACATCAGATTACAAAGTTAAAAAAATCGTATAAGCTTGAAGTCCATAAATCGTTCAATAGAGGGGATGTTTTTGTAAATAAAGTAACACATTTTTACTGTTCAATAAAAAACCAATGATTTTGTCAATAGTATTTTTATCATTGCAGGATTTTTCTCCCTTTTTTATTTTTTTTTCAACCATAAGCATTTTTTTTCGATGTAAATTTGTAGAATGAAATTTTTGGATTTATATATCTCTACATCATGAAAACAAAATTAAATTTTACAATGATTATTCTTCTGTTTTTAATGTTGACTCAGTACGTTATTGCACAGAAAACTTTTTTAGAAATACTAAAAACCGATTATTCACAAAAAAAAATTGAATTAAACATTCTGAATAAACTAACTTTCACTTCTACAGACTTAATTCTTAATTATTCGGCAGGAAATAATGAATCGGTTCCAAAAAATGAAATAAGAAAAATTGTTTTCAGTACTGCTACCGGAATTCAAAACTCTACATTTAACATTAATTTTCAGGTTGTACCAAATCCGGCAAAAAACTTTATTATTCTTCGGAATGTTCCTGAAGGTGAATATACCGTAAGTGTTTATTCAATTACAGGTTCACAAATTTTCAGTATTAAAACCACTTCTATTTTAAATTCGCTAGATATCAGTACGTTGAAAACCGGTATGTATATAGTAAAAGCCAATAACTTTGTTACAAAATTTACCAAAGAATGAAAACAAGATTTTTTTTCGTGATATTGATATCTGTAGTATTATTTTTACATGCACAGCAAACAGTAAATTTATTCAAATCCAATCTTTCGGTTTCGAACCTTTCGGTTTCAAATATCGACAGCGTAAAATTCAGCGGTAATTATTTGTTTTTCGATATTTATAAAAATAATACAGTAGAACTTAGCCTCGATATACTCAATATCGACAGTATAACATTTTCAGATGGAATTCCTACTGATTTGCCGGCGGTTAATAATCCTGAAATTTCGGGAATTTTAAATACTACAGCAGTATGTCGTTTTAATATTAACTCAACAGGTGGAACATCTATTACTGAAAAGGGTATTTGCTGGAGCGTGAATGAAAATCCAACAATAAATGACAATAAAATAGTATCTACATCATTGTTGGCTACTTCAGAAGTTAATATTACCGGATTAACAACACAAACGAGTTATTACATTCGTGCTTATGCCATTAACAGTACCGGTATCAGTTACAGCAATCAGGTTCAATTTACTACGAATAATTTCACAACTCCAACGGTAAAAACACTGTCGGCTACTTATAATGCCACTACAAATAAAATAAATTGCGTGGTAAATATTTCAAGTAATGGTGGATGCGCCCTTGTTGAAAGAGGTGTGTGCTGGTCAACAAAACCAAACCCAACTATTGCCGATTCAAAATTTTCGAGTGGTATAACCGTCGGACAGTTTTATGGCTTGATTTCTGACGTTAACATCAATAATAAGTATTACATACGTGGATATGCCACTAACTGCATAGGAACAGCTTATGGCGAAGAACTTACCGTACAAGTATTGATGGGAAATATTACGTACTCAATACAAGCCGGCCTTGAGACTTCAGAACCCACTTATTATAAACTAATTAAACAAGCTATGGACAGCGCCTGCTGGTATTATAACAGATATACTAACTTCAGAGGAAATATTTATGTTTACTATAATTCCGGAATACCAACGGCTCAGGCATCGTACCACGGCTCAATTGGGTTTGGACCTAATACTTCATACATGTGGGTTGGCACTGCCATGCATGAAATAGCTCATTTTGTAGGCTCCGGCACAAGGTGGGAATGGCAAAGTAAACTTTCAGGCGGTATATGGACTGGAAAAACAGCTTCCGACTTGTTAAAATCATGGACAGGAGAAGTGCTGAAAGGTGACAACAATTCCAACCCGATTCATTTCTGGCCTTACGGTATAAATTATAAAACTGAAATAACGAACCTCGGAAGTATTGCCAATCAACAACAGGCATTAATGCGCCATTGCCTTTTGGTGAAAGCAATGGTTGTGGACGATGCGGGCATACCAAATTCATGGTAAACAACCTTTTCTCTACACAATAAGCTTTATAAGTTGGATTATAAAAACTTAACTACATAAATGTAGAAAGTTTATGAATTTTCACGTAAATGTAAAGCACATTAAGTTTTGAAAGTTCAATTAATTCTTCTTTAATATGGAGTGAATAGTTAGAACCATGTGTTATTACTTTATGTTACTCTCTTAAAAACTTACTTTTCAAAAAAATTAAAAATCTACTAATGAATTTTTCGAAAAAAATTTTTTCATTATTTTCTTTGCTAATAATATTTCATACTTCCTATGCGCAATTACCACAATTACATTATAAGTTTCAGTATAAACAAAATACAGATTCAATAGAAGATATGAGTGGAAATAACTTTTTGGGCTTACTGAAAGCAACAGCAAAAGTAACTAAACTTGGAAGCTACGGGATACTTGAAACAGGAAGTAATTCAGGTTATCTTGATATGGGAGCAAAAACCGGTAACTTGATAAAAAATCTGAACAGTTTCACCATAAGTACGTATCTTTATATTCATCCTTCGCTGAATTTAAGTGCAAACGGTAATTTTGTATGGTGTTTTTCAAATGCAGAAAATATTCTTACATCACCCATCGGTTGTATGTTTTATTCTGCAAAAAATTCACGTTATGCTATATCACTCACCAATTACTCCGCCGAAAGACAAGTTAATATAAATTCTGCATCTGAAAAAGGTGCATGGCATCATATTGTTTACAGACAGGAAGGTTCAAACGCTGAGATTTTTATTGATGGTATTTCACGTAAAACGGGTTCGATAAGTTTAAATCCTGCCTCACTCGGTACTACTTCATTCAACTATTTAGCACGTTCATGTTATGCCGGAGACCAATACATGAACAATTGCCGTTATGCCGACTTCAGAATTTACAACACAGCTTTGTCCAACAATATGATTTCTACTCTTGGCAACGACAGACAGAAGCTTGACACGCTCACATTTAATAGTTTGGTTGACAGCGCTATTAATTTTACCTCAAAAATTAACTTCCTCAATGTTACAACAAACATTTCATTACCTGACAATTACGATAATGAAGTAGCAATAAACTGGTTAAGTTCGAATCAAAGTTATTTAAGTAACAACGGCATAATTACGCGTCCTTTAAAAGGTTCTCCCGATACCACTGTAACACTAACCGCCACTTTTACAAAAAGTTTTGTAACAAAAACCAAACAATATCAGGTTACTATTTTAGCGCAATATTCCGACTTACAAAGTGTGAAAGCCGATTCAGCCAATTTAGTAATTACTGGTAATATTCATAATTTACGTTCGTCCTTAAATTTGCCTACAACCGGAATAGAAGGTTCCTCAATTCTATGGAATTCATCTGATACAAATTTACTATCCAACTCAGGAAAGATCCTTTCGCGACCTGCAAAAGGTACCGGAAAACAAAAAATTACCTTAACAGCCACGATTACAAAAGGAATAGCATCAGTTAAAAAACATTTCGACATTTACATAGCTGAGGATGAAGGTTTTGCCGGTTATTTGTTCACCTATTTCACCGGAAATTCAAAAAGCCAGGAAGCGATTCGTTTTGCTATCAGCGACGATGGTTTGGTGTATAAGGCACTGAATAACAACCAACCTGTCATATCATCCGCAGCCATAAGTAATACGGGCGGCGTACGCGATCCGCATATCATGCGTGCTGATAATGGTTGGTTTTATTTGGTAGTAACCGATATGGTTTCTGCCAATGGGTGGAACTCGAACAGAGGAATGGTTTTATTAAAATCACAAGATTTAATCAACTGGACATCGGCAAAAATTAACATACCTACTGAGTTTCCTACCGAATTTGCTGATGTTGACAGAGTTTGGGCGCCACAAACCATATACGATTCAAAAGTAGGGAAAAATATGGTGTATTTCTCTATGCGTAAGGGTTCCTCAGACTATGACAAAATTTATTACAGCTATACCAACAATGACTTCACAAAACTCGAAACAACTCCAAAACAGCTCTTTTTTAATCCTGCCGGCACAGCTTGTATCGATGGAGATATTATTGAAAAGGATGGACAATTTCATCTCTTTTTTAAAACCGAAGGTTCGGGAAACGGCATAAAAAAAGCCGTTTCGGACAAACTTACAGAGGGGTATGTTTTATTAGATAAATACCTGGATCAGAATGCCAATGCGGTTGAAGGTGGCTGTGTTTTTCGGTTGTACAATACTGATGAATACATCCTAATGTACGATGTATATACTTCAGGATATTATGAATTCACAAAAAGCACTGATCTCGAAAACTTTACGGTTATTAGCGGAAATTCATTCGACTTTACACCACGTCACGGAACGATTATTCCTATAACAGCCGAAGAAATGCAGGTATTGAAAGAAAAATGGTTGAATACCAGCGTAGAAAGCTTTAAAACTTCAAAATTCAAGATTTATCCAAACCCGGCAAATGATTTTCTTGAAATTGAAGTTGAAAAATTAAATCCTTCAAAATCCTTTATAAACATATATGATATTGTAGGAAAGAATTTTATAAAAAAACAACTAACCGATTTCAAAAACGTTGTTGATATTGCGAAATTGCCGGCAGGTATTTACTTTGCCGAAGTTTCAATAGAGGGGAGTAAAATTGTTTTTCAAAAATTCATTAAACAATAAGCATAGAACCTGAATTTTATATTTTTAGATCAGATACAATCCATTTGATTTCGGAATAAATCTGAAAAGAAACTTTATTCTTCTTTCTCAAATAGGTTCAAGAGTTTTCACATCAATTCTTTCAACCTTTCAAATCCACCTCTTCTGACAGCAGACTTACAGAATACTTTATTAAATTTTTCTTTTGTAAGCAGTTTCCAGTCCTGTTTAGTCCATTCAAATATTTCAGGAGTAGGATTTAATTCTTTGTGAATATGTTGTTTGGAATGTTTAATATTCCATGGACAAACATCGGCACAAATGTCGCAACCTTTAACACAACCTGAAAATTTTGGTTTTAAGCTTTCAGGTATAGCTCTTTTTGTTTCGAGAGTAAAATATGAAATGCATTTTCGTGCATCTAACACTTCGTAATTGAGGGCTTTGGTTGGACAGGCTTCAATACATCGGGTACAACTTCCGCATCGGTTTTCCATAGGCTTATCATAATTCATTTCTTTATTGATAAGCAATACACCAATATAACAAAACGAACCGAAAACAGGAGAAATCAGCAATTTATTTTTACCAATCCAACCCAAACCGGCTTGTTGAGCAAAGGATTTTTCGGCAAATGGAGCAGAATCGACAAATAAATGCTGTACTTCATGGTTAAAACAATCATCACCGTATTCATTTTGGATAGTTTGCTCCAATTGAAGTAGTTTTTGTTTTATCACATTATGATAATCTATCTCCGACCAGGCATAACGTGCAATTTTTGGAGCATCTGCGGGCTGGCTTTTATCTGTAAAATAATTGGTAAGTGTTACAATCACCGATTTACAACCCGGCACCAAAAGAGCAGGATCAAATCGTTTTTCAAAATTTCTTTCCAGATAAAGCATATCGCCATGCATCTCATTTTCGAGCCAGGTTCTCATATACGCTTTATCGGATGTTAGCTCTTTGGCAGCTACAATTCCACAAGCATCGAAACCAAGTGTCAAAGCAGTATGCTTTATGAAATTATGCATGAAATATCAGTTTATTCAAAAAAATATCTGAAATGTGCAATTTAAAAATCGCTACACTAATTGTAATGAGCTATGTAGGACAAAGTTTATTTCGGACAATTAAAGCAACTTTTGAATCTCTTTATCAATTATTTTAAAGTCAAAAAATCGATCCACTAAATCACCTTTACGATTTATCAGAAAAATAGTTGGCAAATTTAAAACATTGTAATTTCTGGCTGAAATACCTGATTCGTCACGCACACAAATCCATGGAATATTTTCTACTGAGTTTTCCCAAAGGAGTTTATTCCTGTCAACAGAAATCTGGTAAATTTCAAGTCCTTTTGCATGATATTTATTATAAAGCTCGCGTAATTCAAAAGTGTAAGGCACACTTTTATCACTTTCGTAAATTGAGAAATCCACCAGTATAACTTTCCCATTAAGTGAAGAAAGACGCTGATTTATGCCATTTTTATCTGTTAGTTCAATATCAATATATCCTTTCCCTTCGCTTTCAATCACCTCACGCCATGCTTGTTTTTGCCTTTCTTGCCTTTCTACTTTTATTGCATCCATTACCCAATTATACAAATTTTTAGTTCGTTCATAATCAGGCATATATGCATTCCATGAGGTTGCCACTGCAGCACAATAAGGTTTATCGGCACTTTCGAAAGGTGAAAAAATATAGGCATTATTAACTTGCTGATAAATAGCAAAATAAGCTGCAGTTGAGCGAGGATTCTGAAGTATTATTTTACGGGCTTTTTCTTTGTGAACTTCAATACTTGCTTCAATATCAGCAATTAAGTTGTTTCGTTCTTCTAATGTCATTCCGGGTTTCAACTGATTGGCTTTACGTTGAATTTCACTAACCGATAGTCGTAAATCTTTAATCTGGCTACTTTCAAATGAACCTTGAATTTTGTAACCGGTCGAAAAATTTTGTTTAGAGGCTTCTATCAGAATATTTTCAGTTGAATCCACTGCAAAATTGATCATTCTGTTATCTAAACGCAGGCGATAAAAATCAGGATAATAGGGCTTTTTAGCAGAGAATCTGAATTTTCCTTTCGAACCAAGTTTAACCGAATCTATTAAAGTGGTTTTCAGCAAGCCTGTATGTTCAAAATAGAGAATATCGCCTTGAGCATCGTTTACAATACCTTCAATAGTAAATTTATTATTATTACAACTTGTTAAAACGATTAGCAAAAAAGGAATATAAAAACGAAATTTCATGATATGTAAATTTATATTGATAAAACCTGGATTTTATGTTCTTATTCAATGAACTTGATGCAATTCTACTTCATTAGTATCAATTTCCTCTTCACCACACGCTATGCATTTAAGCATTAATCTTTTCACTATCAATATAAAGAAACCTGTAAGTATTAGGTTCAATACAATTGTTAAAACAGATATCGCAAGTAGTGGACCTCCAATATTATAACCAATGGCAATAAAAATAATACCTGCTCCTACTTCACCACGGGTGAACATACCGATTGAGAGCGCCAGACGCTCACGCAAACTTCTTTCACGGTAAAAAAACATAGGTACCATCTTACCAAGATTTGAAAGTGCCGAAACCACTATTACATGTATTGCTATTTCGCCCCAAGTCAATGATGGCATAATTTGTTCGTTAGAGCTTTCGGACAATCCATTCATTTGACCAAAGAACACAGGCATACTTAAACCTACCAGAAACATAAAAATATATGATATCATGGAAGCTGCATTTAGATCAATTTTTCTTTCATGGTGACTGGTTTTAATAATCATTCCGAGAATAAATGCAGGTAAAAGTACTTCGATATGTACTCCCTTTTCGGAAATGATCAATGAAGTACGATAAATAAATTCACTTATGCCAACGATCACCACAGCATAACCAAGTATCTGATACCATTTTTGTGGGAGATTGAGTGAGTTGATCCACTTCCAACCAATCCATAACAATAAAAATACTACTACCAACACAATGTGCAATTCCCAATGAAGCCCAACCATAATTATTTGGAGAGGAATCATTAGTAAGATAGTATCCAAATCGTCGAAAATGGCAAGTGTCTGAATTTTTTTATAAAACCAACTCTTCTTTAGTCCAATCGCAGCAAGCATCGTAAACAATATTCCTGCTGAAGTTGGTGCAACAAATCGGCTAAGCAATAAATTCGATTTCCAGGAATCCCAATCCCAAAAATAACCATCGGGCATCAGCCACATATAGTAAAACGCAACCATTAACCATGGTGCAGCTGCGGTAATCATAGCCACTAAATAATCGGTACCGTAACTTCTCAGTTTACTTTTTTCAAGCTCAAACTCACGTCCAACATTTATCATAATGAATGAAAGTGCTACTGACAATAAAAGTCCGTTTGTAACCCGAAATCCGGAATAGGACTCTCCGGCTATTTGAGGCATAAACTGCGACAGTAGTAATCCGGCTATTAAACAAACCGAGAATAGTATAATCTTTTTCATAAGTGTTTTCTAATTTTTAAAATGAAATTATAATCGAATCTCAAGTAATTTGTTCAAATTCGTGGAAATTTTAAAAATGACATTGCCTGACATTATTTTTGGTTGTTTTTTACTAAAAACGATGCAAAGATAATATAAATAAACCGGTTAATTATTGATTCTATATTTTCCTCAGACTCATTATAATGAGCTATATGTCTGACAATAAGCATAGTTAAACAAATTTTTATTCAATTTTTTTTTAGAGGATTTCTTAAAAATTAAGTATAAAAAAAGTCGGGAAATATTTCCCCGACTTTGACTAACAGAAAAACAATCTATCTAAACTTAAAAAAACTAATGTTCAAAACAATCTTTTTTACAACTTTACTAAACTGTAATTTTTATATCAAAATATATGCCACACTCAATCTGAACTTATACATTTAATATCTATTTAGTTTTTTCTTAATTCAAAAGCAATCACTTAATAAAATAAAAGTTTTAAACTGTAAAAACATTAAAATACTACGACTTTTGTAACTTCGCTTCCGATATTTACTAGGTAAATTCCGGGGTTAAGTGCAGTAATGTAACTATCAGAATGCGCATTAATTTCGATAATTTTTCGACCTGATAAATCAAAAACAGCAATTGATGTTCCTGGTTTAACATCTCGGAAATGAAGTTGTCGGTTTACACAAAAAATTTGAGTAGCTTTTATTTTTTTATCCTGAACCGATGAAGTGTTCTTTGAGGGCGCAAAAGCACCTGTGTAATCCACATTAATATATTCAATATCAGCAAATAAAGTTCCGTTCATATAATTTTTACCAAACAAAAATTGATTTAATCCACCTTCTTTTAAATACAAATCGGTTACTGCTGTAGTACCGAAAGTAATTGTTTTTTTAAAAACAATATAATACTGTAACTGATCTACAGCAACATCGCTCACTGTAAAGAAACGCATTATTTTTCTTTCAGATGTAGCTCTTATTGCAGGGGTTTGAACCGTTTGCGTCACTAAATTTCCTGATGAAGCATCGGCCACGGTGGCAATTACCACATCAAATTCTTTGCTTTGATTTTCACCCCACGTAATCAGGTCGAATGACAATTCATGCCACTTGTTTGTTTTTAACGTAACCGGATATGCATAATAGGTTCCTCCGCTTGCATCAAAGCGAAACATAAAGGCTTTTTTACCATCAGGATAAGTTGTAAGTTCAGTAGTTTGACTTTTCTCCTGCACACGCGGATTAGGTGAGACTCCCATGGTTTTATCAGAAATCCAACCTAAAGGTGCCGTATTATGCGCATCGTTTTTAAAATCAGCATTTGCAATTTTATTCATCCCATCATATAAATTTGCTGGTTTTTCTATGCTTACTGCAATTTCTGCTTCACCAGTGGAATCCATATTTCCAATTTGTAGAGCATCAAAAGTCTCAATAAAATTTCCATTACGATATAAATGTACTTTATCAGCTTGAACAGCATATCTTAGTACTTGTTTTTCGGTGTTTAACGAGTTTATTTGATGTATATTGGCGAAAGGCGATGCCCATTGAAGCATTTCATTTGATAGAGAAGAACGAAATCCATTGCCGGTTCCGTTACGTACTTCAACATCCAACCCTCGACCGATTGCCGAAGAAACTTTGGCTGCCACTTCTACAGAATAATCACCATAAGGATTAAATTCGAGGGTACGAATATTTTTTGTGCCATCTGTTGCTTCCAAAGTCAATTGATTTTGTAAAGTAAAAGGTAATACAGCTTTTTCGGGCAAATCCGGTAAAACTACTATTTCATCTTCGGCAGGTGCATAAGCTCCGTTCTGATAGCTCACATAATAGACATTTGCATTTAAATTTCCATCGGGATAATTTTTTCCGAATTGCAAGCGATTTTCATACGTCAGGCTTTTAACTTCAAGTTTACCTATCCCATACATAGCCCAAGAACCTGAGAATGTTATATAATATGTACCGGCATCCTGGGAATTGAACAGAAAAGTTCCCGGTCGTAATGTTTGTGCAGTTGCAGATGTTACAAAAGGTTTACTGACAAAAATTCCTGAAGCGGCTGCTGTTTTACTTACGCCTACAGTTATTGTTTGAACCGTTGTTGCATTCGACCAATATTCATACAGAAATGAAAACTCATATGTTTTGTTTGCTTCGAGGGTAACAGGATAAAAATAGGTGGCTGAAGATATTGAACTTCCATCCCAACGTATGGTCATTAGTCGCCCACTGAAAGTGCCACCACTTTCCATTGCATGATTAACGTTTTCATATCGTACGCCACTACCACCACCGGCTGTATTCCAAGGAACTGCTACTGATGCACTCCAACCGTAAGTGGTTGGTAAAGCTGTTCCTGTACCGGATGGACCTGCCCAATTGGACATTGTATTCATTCCATAAGTTCCGCTTACTTCGGTTTCGGTGCCATCGACTTTTATGTCTTTAATAAAAACAGCATCACGTGTACCCAAAAAATTCTTCCCTCTGTAAATGTGCACTTTATCATCTTTTACAGCAATTCTGTATGTTTGATCGATAGAATTATCAGCGGGCGAAATTTCGTTAGCCGAAGTTAATGGAGTTGTATAATTAACAGTAGTTTTGTCTAAAGATATTCGAAACCCTTTTCCGCTTGCCGTACGTGCTTCAATATCAAGTCCTCGTCCTGTAGCATCATTTATTTTTGCTTTAACTTCTATACTGAAATCTTTAGTCGGATTGAATGGTGATAGAACTGTAAGATCCTTTGAAGTGCTGTTGATATTTTTTGTACTTCCGGGAAGTAACTCGCTTAATTCTTTTTTTGTTGGCAATGTCGGTGGTAAGGTTGATACAGGTGCATCGTTCATTTTTTCGGGATAAAGCGATGTTGGTGGAATAACTTGTTTAGGAGTACTTGCACTCGACCAGGATAAAGAAACCGGACTGGAAGTTACGGACTCAATAACAATGTTGTTTTTATGCGAAGCTATTGGGGAAAAATTAAAATAATAATCTTGTGCAACATCAGTTTTAGTAATAATTTTTTGCAATATATCGTTTACGTAAATATCTGTTCTTGCACCAGTATTCACGTAAAGTGTATATTGTTCTCCTTCAAGTGTTTCGAACGCTCCCGACCAACGAATGCTTTTTGTTCCTGCAGGCACAACACTTTGATCAGGGGTTTCAACAGTTTCTTCTTTAATTAATCCTGTGAAATTTTCAGTTGAATAATATTGTGCTTTTAAACCTGTTCCTGTAGGAGTATTAGGGTTTTTGGTAAGATAATCAAAGACTGTAATTTTTCCATCGGCACTAAGATAAACAAACGAAAGTACCCCTCTTTCGCGCAAAAGTGGTCTGTCAGTTAATGGTTCGGAATAATATCCTGCTTTTCCGTCCTCTGATAATAATGTCCATGTAGCATAGTCATTGTCAGGCGAAGCCATTATTACACCATAACCGTTGGCTACAATATAAGCATTATCATAACTATCGATAGCAAGATTCACACGACGCGTAGAGTTAATTGAAACTCCGTTTACAGTAACAAGGCGTTTTACCCAAGTTCCGTCTTCTTTGCGAAAGCGATGATATAAGCGTGCTTTTGTGCGCGAAGTAGCCCAGTTTGAATCATCTGCCTGTCCATCAGGAATATGTGAATTTACTGCATGAATACGACCTCGATTATCAACATCTTGTGTCTCCTGATTAATATATCCTCTGTTGTAAGGAATAGCTTCAATTTGATATGTTTTTTTTGTCTGACCGAGTGCATTACGCGTAACTCTGTCTTCAACAGGATCCATTACATCCACTGATGCTTTTGCATCTCCGAATGTATCTTTCCATGTACGTCCATGATCCTCGCTGTAAGCGTAATAAAAATCGTGATTGCTGCCTCCGCCATAATCGTCGCGCCAACACCATGTTACATGCAATTTCCCAAATTTATCGTACGTCATACCATTGATATAGGCACAAGCATCGGGCATTACATCTTCGCCCTGCACATATCTTCCTATCAGACTCCATTTTTGAGTGGTTGCATCGTATTCACGTAAATAACTGTCGCCATAACCACTCCATCGGAAACGACATTCGAACAACAAATTACCATCGGGTTTGGCGATAAAACGGGGATATGTTACATTCGGCACTGCTTTATCCATAATGTTGGTTGTGGCCGAAAACGAAGAAGCCTGCCATGGCATATCCTCAGGATTATTAGCTGAACCAATGATGGTATAACAATAATGAAGATCATCATTGTGATGGTCGTAAGCAAGGTGAATACGCCCATCTTTAGGACTAATACCCATAGTTATCACATTGTGTGCATCGTCAACTGAGTTTTTATAGGGCAATACTACTTCCTGCCAAACTCCTACAGGCATTTTCCGGCGTGCGATACAAACATTGCGTGTTTTATTGTAATAAACTGTATATTGAAAGCCTTTGTAGGTTACAATTCCATCCGTTTGAAACTGCTGCCCTGAAAGTTGTTCACCAGTACCCATAACATATGCAGAAGTATTTGGGTAAGTAACAGAAACTTTAACGGCTTTGGGTGGTACTGATAAAAGCGTAAAAGTCGTGATTATGAATTCTAAGAGAAAGAAAAATAATATGCGTTTCATCTTTAAAAAAAATTATTGAGACAAATTTATTTCAATTCTACATAATTATTGGTGAAATATCTGTCATAAAGGATAACTATTTATTGATAATCTAAAAATTGGGAATATATTTTAATTTATAAGATTGAAAATGTCTGTTTTTGCATCTAAAATAATATTTACAAACTAACTCTTTCAGAAATTAAGTTTCTATTAGTGGGCTGAACATTTTTTTTGATCTATTCGTTAATAATCTACTTGATTCTTCCTTCACTAAACTTTTTTGTGAAGGCAAGAGCCTGCTTATTGTATTTAATTTTGTTTTTTATAGGAAAATTTTTTCTTAACAGTTAATTAAAAAATACGTCGTAGAATATAGAATGAAGAAAAGATGACAAAAAAATTTTTAATAGTTTTCCTACTTTTCATATTATTGATTTCCTGCAAAAATCGGAAAATAAATCTTCCCGACTTACCTTATCTTATTGCCGATAGCTTGATGCATTTCAAAGTGGGCGATCGCTTTATTCTTGCAACTTCAGAAAACAGTTGCTGTCAATATTATTGGATTTCTGATAATAATTTTTATGAAATTGTTCCGCAAAAAACAATTTTAAAATCGGTAGATATTATCATTGATGAAGCTGACCCCGACTGCGCAGGCTGCAGTAGCTACACTTACCAAATCTACGAATGTGTAAAACCTGGTGCGGACAGCCTTGTATTTGCTGTTATTCCTGCAGGAGATGCTGAATTTTTCGAACAAATTCACCAACTTTCCTTTACTGATTCAGAACAAAATCAAAATAAAGCAGATATAAATCAACTTTATTCAGGACTTAAGAAAAACAACTATTTACGTGTTTTCAGGTTTGTAATATCAAATTAAACAGGTTCTTGCTATACTTAAAGCGGATTACGAAGAATAAAAAAGGGATATTTCTCAATATCCCAATATTTTCAGCATCGATTTGTAACTTTGCTCTTTTGCGAAAAGCTTTGTATAATATTCCCCATCTTCGTCCCTGTCAATAATTACAAGCTTTGGAGCAGGTATCAAACAATGTTGAATACCTCCAAAACCGCTTAAAGCTTCCTGATAAGCACCGGTATGGAAAAATCCAATATACTGTTCTCGATCTTCTTGCATTTTGGGGAGAAATATGGCATTTGAGTGTACCTCGGCATTGTAAAAATCTTCACTATCACATGTTAGTCCGCCAAGGTTTACACGTTCGTATTCAGAATCCCAGTTGTTGATTGCCAAAAAAACATAGCGTTGATTAATCGCCCATGTATCAGGTAAAGTTGTCATGAACGAACTGTCTATCATATTCCACAACTCACGATCGTTTTGCTTTTTCTGGTTAACAATAGAATAAAGCATTGCACCGCTTTCGCCTACGGTATATGAACCGAATTCAGTAAAAATATGCGGTTCAGGTACGCCATTTTGTGAGCAAATATTTTTAATTTGCGCTACAATTTCCTCAGCAATATATTCGTAATCATACTGCATATCGAGGTGTGTTTGTATCGGAAAACCACCGCCGATATTCAAACTATCCAGTTCGGGCGATTTCTTTTTCAACTCGCAATAAAGGTTAACTGCTTTGCTAAGTTCATTCCAGTAATATGCAGTATCCTTAACACCGGTATTAATAAAGAAATGAAGCATTTTTAGTTTAACCTGATTATTTGGTGCGATATGTTTTAAATAATATGGAATAATGTCATTATATCGAATCCCCAAACGTGAAGTATAAAAATCAAATTTTGGTTCTTCTTCAGAAGCAATTCGAATACCTACCTGAAATTCCGGTTCAAAATCTTTAAGTAATAAATCCAATTCAAATTTATTATCAAGAATGGGTATTACATTTGTAAAACCACCGCTTATAAGATTTTGAATATTTTCAACGTATTGAGGTCGTTTAAATCCATTACAAACTACGTATGTATCTTTCTTAAGTAAGCCCAGTTCATCCAGCGATTCAATTATGTTTATATCAAAAGCTGAAGAAGTTTCGATATGCACACCGTGTTTCAGCACCTCTTCCATTACAAAAGAAAAATGCGAACTCTTGGTACAGTAACAATAGTTGTAATCGCCATTATAATCTACTTTTGCCATTGCCACATTGAACATACGGCGTGCCTTTTGAATATTTTGACCAATTTTTGGCAAATATGCTATGCGTAGAGGTGTTCCGTACTGCTTTATTATATCCATTAATGGAACACCGTTCCACTCCAGTTGATTATCCACCACATCGAACTCCTCATTCGGAAATTCAAACGATTGCTCAATTAAATCTCTATATTTATTTTTCATTTTTTGAATTTAAATAAATTTCTACGATAAATGTAAGTAAGTTAGATTGTATATTTTTTTTCAATGTAAATGATTCAGATTTTTATTTTTACATCGAAAAAGGATGCAAAAATAATACACAAAATTGAAATATCAATCAGTTTATTCTAAATTAATAGAAATTACCAAAGAAATCGGAATAATTAATTTTATTACTTTGAATAGTTTGTTTTACATTTATTTCAATATTAAAACATAAGACGAATCGAAAACTTTGAATTACAAATTTCGCAACAGTTTTACTTAAACATTTAAATTATTGACGATTATCTTCAATTTAAGAATATCTGTTTATCACGGGATATTTAAATTTTTACTCTTATAACATTTAAATTTCATTATTTAACTGATATTTACACAATTTCTTCTAAACAATTTTATATCTTAGGCGTTCTTTTGATTAAAAAATCAAATTACTTACTGAAATTTCTAAAATATATTTTTTAAAAACTTTTATTCATACTATCACCGAATCATGAAGAAAATTACTTTTTTTAAATCGTTGCTAATGGTGGTTCTGCTAACAATTGGGAGCATTTCCATATTAGCTCAAACAGAAGTTACTTATACTTTTGCTGACAAAGGTTTTGCCAATGCACAAATTATAACAAATGGCAGCATCGATGCTAATTTAAATTATCTTGCAGAAAAAAATTCATCTGCAACTGCCCCAACTTATTATACTTCCGGAAGTGCATTAAGAATGTATGCAGGAAGTGGCAATGGGAATTCTTATACAATAACTACATTAAATGGTGTAAAAATTACATCGATAGAAATTTATGCTTTGGCTTCATATACTCCTTCTGTAAAATACAATATAGATGGTGGTGACGATATTGAAGCAACTTTAAACGGTACAACTTATACCATTTCTGGCATCGAAGCATCAACAAGTCTTAAATTCAGAAATGCTCTTGCTTCCGGAACAACACCTCAACTTCGTATAACAGGTTTTAAGGTGACTTATATAACTTCTTCTACTCCCACAGTTGCCACACCCACATTCAATCCTGCAGCCGGAACATACACTTCAGCACAGAATGTAACTATTTCAACTACTACTGCAGATGCATCAATTTATTATACTACTAATGGAGATGAACCAACGGAATCTTCCACGCCTTACACCGCTCCGGTGTCAGTAGCAGTAAGCACAACGCTTAAAGCAAAAGCCTATAAAGCAGGTATGGATCCGAGTGCAACAGCTACCGCGGCATACACAATTAATCCAACACCAACGATAACTGTTACCGAAGTGGATGTACCTGCAATGAGTAGTGTGGTGCCAAATATTGATACTGAAATAATTAATATTACAGGAACTAATTTAACTGGCGAAATAACACTTACTATTGATGCAATTGATGGATTTGATGCAACCGTGTTTGGCGTATCAACCCCAACACTACCCTCTACCGGTGGCGTGGCAACTATCTCTTTTGCACCGGGCGCACCCGGAGTATATGCTGCCACATTAAAAATAAACAGTGCCGGCGCTGCAGAAGTTACAAGAACATTAAACGGAACAGCAACCTTAAAGACTCCGGAAGCTACAGATGCTACAGGAGTTAGTCCTACAGG
>CAYNGF010000075.1:0-17989 GCA_964396515.1 uncultured Paludibacter sp. | reverse complement strand
TTATTTTACTGATAATCTTATGTTTATGGACTTTTTAAGGGTCGACTAATTAAAAAGGATTGGTTTGAAGAAATATATAAAAGCGGCGAAACTATAAAATCAAAGCAAATTAATGCCGGTGGTAAAATCTATAAAATATCAATTATCCAGGCACACAATCACAGCAAAGTATCGTGGAAAACGATAGGCATCAGTATTCCTTTTCAGTGGTTAGAAGATGCAAACGTCCGATTTAAACGATTTAATATTCAATCGTAATTTATTCTGATGCTCCTCGCAGCAAATTAATATCCCCTTTAAGTAAATATTCTCCCACCCTCCTTTTGGTTACTTTGTCGCGTTCCGATTTGGGATCGAAGTCGGTTCCATAAGCCCTGATAACATAAAAATAGGGACCGGGTGCAGCATCGCGACCGCTAATTTTTCCATCCCAGCCTTTTTGTGGATCGTTCCAGTAATAAACTTTACGTCCCCAGCTATTGTAAACCCAGCACTCGAAAGATTTCAGCGATTTATAACCCACACGAAATTCATCGTTCAGACCATCGCCATTAGGTGTAAAAACATTCGGTACCTGAAGTGCTGAAGTTGAAATATTGATTGTAACCGAATCGGAGTATGCACACTGATTGCTATTGCTCACCCGTAAAACTACATTGTATGTGCCTGATTCCACAAAAACATAACGATGATTTTGGTCGTTTCGACTAATTATTGTCTGTCCATTCTTTTTTATTTCCCAACGGTAAAAAGTTGTAATGGGCACATTTCCATTACTTTCAAAAGCTACATCAAGCGGTGAAGAACCGGAAAGAGACGTTTTATCAGGACGCTCGGCTTCATTTTTTTCAGTACGTTCTGAAGTTGTTGTTGTAATTTTGCACCGAACGGCTTTTGCTTGATAGAGTGTACTGGTATAGCTTACAGGTTCAAGACCCAAATCCGCTGCAAACTGATCACCTGAAACTATAAAGTGCGTATCTCGTAAAGGGGCATCAATATTTAATGCCGATACCGGAAGTTGTGTTTCAACAATTACTTTTTTATCAATCCATTTTTTATCTCCCTCTGACCATTCAAGGGTTTGGTACTCAAGGTTGAAGAAACGGTCAACAGTATATTTTCTGCCTGTTAACGATTCATAAACCATATTGGTATGAGCAATTGCGATAGAAATTTTCAAATTTTCACAGTCGTTTTCCTGTGCTGTAGCAGGTTGTACCGAAGTAATCTCTGGAAGATGCTCGCGATAATCAAAAACCCAGATACTGTATTTTTTACCATCAACATCAAGTATATATCCTGTATTATCTTCGGGAGTGATATATTTCAGATTACTTATTGGGTTCGTTCGATCAGAATATTTATACCATAATATAATGTTTCCGTTTCCGTTATAGCTTATTTCCGAGTTATTATCAATACCATTAAAAATTACCAGATAGTCGATTCCGGAAAATGTATTGTAAATCTGAAATTTACCTACTCCAGTAATTTGAGCTTGTATGCCAATAAAAGGCAATAATATGCAAATAATAGCAAATAATAATTTCTTCATTTTCAACCTGAACAAAAAAAGTGATTATACCTGCAAAAGTACTGTTTTCTGTTCAATAACAAAAAAAATGACGTTTTATTACTATCTTTACTGCTTAATTTTTTTTTTGTAAATTTGCAAGCCATGACGTGATGATTTATAAAAGTTCACGGAATCTTTTTTATCTGTAATATGGCTTAAAAATTGTATTGCAATCACCAAAAAAATCATGCAAAGAAAATTAATCATTTTAATCCTTTCTGTATTTGTATTTTATGTTCTCGCTCAAGATTTAAACTATCCGGTAAAAAAAATTGACGGAAAGGAATATTACATTTACACTGTTCAACTTCAGGAAGGACTTTATTCAGTAAGCAAGAAATTTGGAGTAAAACAGGCTGATATAATTGCACTAAATCCTGAAGCAGAACAAGGTCTTAAAGCAGGTCAGCATCTTATTATCCCAAAAATATCAGTAAATGAAAAGATATCAACAAAAACTGCTTATGTGCCTTCTGAATTTACTTATGTAGTGGTAGAAAAAAAACAAACACTATACTCCATCAGTAAAAATTATAATACGTCTATCGATACCATAGTGAAGTATAATCCAATAGTTGAAAGAGGTTTACAAGTTGGCGATACGCTTAGAATTCCCGGAAAATTAAATCCGAAACGAAATATTTTAGATTGTATTTTTGGAAAGAAACAACAGCCGACAGAAACAACAGAAAATATTGCATCGAAGCAGGATGAATTTATTATACATCTTGTAAAACCGAAAGAAACATTATTCTCTATCAGTCGGTTGTACAATGTAGAAATTTCAGAAATTGTAAAACTTAATCCGGGTTCGGATAATAATCTGAAATCAGGAACTGAAATTCGCATACCAAACAAAAATTTTACTGCAAAAGTCGAAAATAAAGCTGACCAAAAACAAGCTGAACAGGTTAATGTTATCAGCGAAAGTTTTAACAAAAGAAATTCCGATCAGCCTATTCGCATAGCTTTTCTTTTGCCCTTTATGCTTGACCAGGGTAAAGTTGAATCAGGCAACGAACGTTTTATTGAATTTTATGCAGGCTCATTACTTGCAATAAATCAAGCAAAAGAAAAAGGAATATCGTTAGAAATATATACGTTTGATACCGATCGTACCGAATCTAAACTGAATGAAATAATTTCAAATAATGAAATGAAAAATACCGATTTAATTATCGGACCAGCTTACACCAATCAGGTAGCTATAATTGGCGATTTTGCAGCAAAAAACCGCGTTATTACTTTGATACCCTTTACTTCTAAAATATTCGATATCGATACAAATCCTTATCTGATACAGTTTAATCCGGGCATTCAACAAACGGTAAAATTTGTTGCCGAGCAATTAAAAAATCGTTACCGTAACAGTAAAATAATTTTTGCAGAAAGTATAGATGTTTTTAATACAGACGATGGAAAAATATTTTGTGAACTTTTGCGAAAAGAATTAACTGAGCAAAAACAAAATTTTGCAACTTATCAAATTTCAAATACCGAACAACTTGATTTTTTGAAAATACTTGATAAAAATCAGAAAAATATTATATTTTTTAATACAGATAAATTTTCAAATGTAAATATATTTTTATCCTGGCTCGGCAATAATGCAACTGGTTACGAAACAGCATATTTCAGACATACCGGCTGGTCTGAAACTGATTATAATTATTTGCGGAGCATTTCAGTTACTCCTTTTAAGTTATATCCCAACAATAATGATTTGAGTAAATATCAAAAAGATTTTGAAAAGTGTTTCGGTAGGCAACCTTCCACTTCACAACCATCGTACGATTTACTTGGATACGATCTTACAAACTATTTTATTGATATACTTCAGAATAAAGGTAAAAAATATATTACTGAAGCAAAAAAAATCAACAATGGAAACGGAATTCAATCTGGTTTTAGTTTTGAACGGAATTCTTCTATTTCAGGAATTGTCAATAATCATTTGTACATCAGCGAAAAATAATACTTAATAGAATTTGCAAGTTTTTTGAATGAAGACCAAAACAGTTGTGTTCCTTGTTTTTTTGATTGGGCATGCGTTCTGTAAGGCTCAAGTGCGTCTTGAAAATCCCGAAACCTATATTGGTTTTTCTGCAGGAGCAACAGGTTCGATGGTAAATTTCAGTCCTACCGTACGTCAAACATATCTATTGGGTAATAATGCTGGAGCAATATTTCGCTACATATCCGATAAAAACCTGGGTGTTCAGGCAGAGATACTTTATTTTCAACGCGGCTGGAACGAAACCGGTAACATGTTTGCTCGCCGCCTTGATTATATCGATATCCCATTTTTATCACATTTCTATGTAGGCAGGAATTTTCGGGTATTCTTTAATGTTGGTCCTAAAATAGGAATCCTTTTTTCGGAAAAAACACTTTATAATTATTTTGAAAATTCAAATGCAGTACAGCATACCCGAGCAGCTGATTACAAATTCGATTACGGTTTTGCTGCCGGTCTCGGTTTTTTACTTCGGATGAAAAAGCAGGTTTTTCAAATTGAAGCACGTGGTAACTACAGCATGAGCGATATCTACTCTAATGAAAAACGTGATTATTTCGATTTTTCGAACAACATAAATGCTACTGTTAATTTTAGTTGGCTATTACAGTTGAAACGTTGACTGTTATAAATAAAAATCAAAAAGCACACTTATTTTAAACTTATTTATACGTTTTACTCGTTTTAAATTTGGTAAATTTGCATTCTGGAAACAGTGAAACGAGCCTCTCTGCTAAAGAGATGTAGAAAGGGAACGATTTTTTTTCGATAACTTTTGTTACTTCTCTAATTTTTTAATCTCGAAAAATAATAAATATAAATAATATCAGCTTATGAAAACAAATTATGAATTACGTTATGCTTCTCACCCGCAGGATGCAAAACATTACGATACAGCACGATTGCGTAAAGAACATTTAATAGAGAAAATTTTCAGTACCGATGAAGTAAATATGGTTTACACCATGTACGATCGTATGGTTATAGGTGGTGCAATGCCCGTAAACGAAGTTCTTACCTTGGAAACCATCGATCCGTTAAAATCAGAGTTTTTCCTTTCACGCCGCGAATTCGGAACCTTTAATGTAGGTGGCGAAGGAAAAATTACGGTTGATGGGATAGTTTTTGAACTTGGTTACAAAGAAGCGCTTTATCTTGGTGCCGGGAATCGTACGGTAAGTTTTGAAAGTGTGAATCCTGAAAAACCTGCAAAATTTTATTTTAACTCAGCTCCAGCTCACAAAACTTTTCCCGACCGTAAAATTACAAAATCAGATGCCATTGTTATGGAGCTTGGTTCACTCGAAACTGCTAATCATCGCAATATTAACAAAATGCTGGTTTGTCAGGTGCTCGAAACATGTCAACTGCAAATGGGTATGACCGAACTTGCCCCCGGCAGTGTTTGGAATACCATGCCGGCACACGTACATAGTCGCCGTATGGAGGCTTATTTCTATTTCGAAGTTCCCGAAGATCAAGCTGTATGTCATTTTATGGGCGAAGTTGACGAAACCCGTCACATCTGGATGAAAGGCGATCAGGCTGTAATTTCGCCTGAATGGTCGATTCACTCCGCTGCTGCTACCTGCAATTACACTTTTATTTGGGGTATGGCAGGCGAAAATCTCGATTACAGCGATCAGGATTTTTCGAAAATAGTGGATTTGAAATAATGATTTGTTTAAACTAAAAATCAAACTTTATAAACTTTCGTACTTACAAACTTTATAAACTTAAAATATAATGACACAATTTGATTTAAAAGGGAAAATCGCCCTTGTTACAGGTGCATCGTATGGTATTGGATATGCAATTGCTAAAGGATTGGCAAGTGCCGGTGCAAAAATAGTTTTTAACGATATTAATCAGGATATGGTTAATAAAGGTTTGGCTGCTTACGAAGCTGATGGAATAAAAGCGAACGGTTATGTTGCTGATGTTACCAACGAAGAGCAAATTAATGCTATGGTTGCCCAAATTGAAAAAGAAGTAGGTGTAATAGACATTTTAGTAAACAACGCAGGAATTATCAAACGTATTCCCATGCATGAGATGACAGCTGCCGAATTCCGTCAGGTTATTGATATCGACCTGAACGGACCGTTTATTTGCGCTAAAGCTGTTTTACCATCAATGATGAAAAAAGGTTCGGGCAAAATTATAAATATCTGCTCAATGATGAGTGAACTTGGACGTGAAACTGTTTCGGCTTATGCAGCAGCAAAAGGTGGATTGAAAATGTTAACCAAAAATATTGCTTCGGAATATGGTGAGTACAATATTCAGTGTAACGGACTTGGACCTGGTTATATTGCCACACCGCAAACAGCTCCTTTACGTGAGTTGCAACCCGATGGTTCACGGCATCCTTTCGATCAGTTTATTATTGCCAAAACTCCTGCTGCGCGTTGGGGAACTCCCGAAGATCTTGTTGGTCCGGCAATATTCCTTGCTTCACCTGCTTCCGATTTTGTAAACGGACATGTGTTGTATGTCGATGGTGGTATCCTTGCTTATATAGGTAAACAGCCTAAATAAATACAACAAAAAAAATTCGTTATGAAAACAAAACTGTCTTTATTCATTATAAGTTTAATACTTGTATCTTGTGGCAGTATAGAACGTGTTGTAAAGGTATATAATCCATCAACATTCGATCGTGAAAACGAGATGGTTGAGGTTAAAGCTTCGGAACTTAAAATAAAAAATACTGAGGTTGTTTTAAAAGATGCAATGGGAAAAGAAATTGCATATCAGTGGATATACAATGGTGAGAAAAAACCACAATCCTTAATTTTCCCTGTTAATCTCATCAGTAAAGAAACAGCAGTATTTAACATTACCAAAGGCAAGCCGGCAACAGTTAAAACTAAAACTTGGGCAGGTTTTATTCCTGAACGAAAAGACGATTTTGCATGGGAAAATGATCTCGCCGCATATCGTATGTACGGTCCAGCTCTTGCAAATGAAAACCCAAGCAACGGTGTTGATTTGTGGTTGAAAAGTACTTCGGACACTGTTGTTACTAAAAGATACCGAGATGAATTGAAGAATGGTTTATCATATCATATCGACAGAGGAACCGGACTTGATTGTTACAAAGTAGGTCATACACTTGGAGCAGGTGGAATAGCACCTTATTACAAAGATAGTTTATGGGTTGGTAATCATTTCAGTAGTTATAAAATTCTTGATAATGGTCCATTGCGTTCAACTTTCCGATTAACTTATGATGCAGTAAATGTGGATGGTAATTCGTTTAAACAAACCATTACTATCAGTACAACAGCAGGAAGTATGCTTAATAAAGCAGAAGTTAAGTACGAAGGTAGCGAAATACCCATGAAACTCGCAGGCGGAATATTTTTGCACGATAATAAAGGAATAGCCTTTCAGGATAGCACAAAAGGCATTATTGCTTATGCTGAAAATGCTGTTTCAGACGCAGGTGTACCGTCCGGCAGAAATTATGTGGGTGTTTTTATTCCTAAACAAAATCCTGTAATACAACGCGATAAACAACACTTGCTTATTCTTGCCCAATATAAAATGAATGAGCCCTTTACTTATTACTTTGGCGGAGGTTGGAGCAAATGGCAGTTTCCTTCGGATACCCACTGGTTTAATGCACTGAGTAAATTTGCTGAAAAAGCAAACGATCCGTTAATTGTTAAAGTAAATTAATCAAGATTCAATTGATTATAGAACTTGTCCTAAATTGATCTTCTTAAGTTTTAATTTAATTGTAAGTTTCTGATATTTAACCTAACAGGTTTTAAATACCTGTTAGGTTTTATTTGCTATAAATAAATTTTTACCAATTATGATAATTCTAAATTTAGAGACTTCTACCAATGTTTGCTCCATAAGTTTGAGCGAAAATGATCAAACACTTTTCAAAAAAGCTGATTTTAACGGAATGAATCATGCCGCATTGCTAAGTCTGTTTATTCAGGAAGCTCTGGATTTGCTGAAAGAAGAAAATAAAAAACCCAATGCTGTGGCAATAAGTGCAGGTCCGGGTTCTTATACCGGATTGCGTATCGGAGTTTCTACAGCTAAGGGTTTATGTTATGGATTTGGCATTCCACTAATTGCAATCAATACTTTAGAATTGATAGCTTATAGTGCAATAAATCAGTGTTTTGACAAAAATTCACTTTATTGTGCCATGATTGATGCACGCCGAATGGAAGTATATTCTATATTTGTAGATAGTAGCGGAAAAATTGTTCGAAAGGTATCAGCCGATATCATCGATGAAAATTCATATAAAGATATTTTGGAAAAACAAGTAGTTTATTTCTTTGGAAACGGTGCTGAAAAATGCAAATCACTTCTCTCCCACTCCAACGCCCGATTTATTGAGAATGTCTATCCTTTGGCTGAAAATATGTTTGTTCTTGCAAACAAAGCATTCTTAGAACAAAAGTTTGAAGACGTGGCATATTTCGAACCTTTTTACCTGAAAGAATTTCAGGCAACTACACCAAAAACAAAACTGTAGCAATCAGGCAATTACTACAGTTTTATTTAGCCCACTTACCTCACAATAAATCAGGATAAATTGCTGTTGAGTTATGGAGCATTACTTAGGGTTAATTTATATTTTCTTGCTTTTTAAAAATACATTTAAACTAAAATTTTTGAGCTAAACTTCATAATCCCTTCTTAATATTCCCCCTCTATAGGGTTAGGGGCCAGAGTTTTTTTTACAATTCAAACTCCTCTCCAACTGCCGGTATTTCAATATTTATGAAGCCGTTTTCTTTTAATGTCTCCCTGTAAATTTGTTGAACCGTAAATTCACCATGCACCAGAAATATTTTTCGTATCATTTCTTTCTCCTGACAATTTAAGAACTGAATCATTTCTTTATAATCGCCATGACCTGAAAAAGCCTCAATTTTGGCAATATGTGCATTTACTTCATGTATTTCGCCAAAAATTGATATTTCGCGTAATCCGGGTTCCTGCAAACGGGCACCCAAAGAAGTTGGAGAACAATACCCCACGATTAAAATTGTATTTCGCCAGTTTGATATATTGTTAGCTATATGATGTTTAACCCGACCGGCTTCGGCCATACCCGACGATGAAATAATGATACAAGGCTCATCGATGTCATTCAACGCTTTGGATTCATCTGTATTTTTTATGTAAGTAAGTGAATTAAACCCAAACGGATCCGGATCATACTTCATAACCTCTTTTACTTCTGCATTCATTGTATCGGTGTGCATTTTATAAATTTCGGTTGCATTCACACTGAGTGGGCTGTCGACATATACTTTTATGTGCGGTAAGCGATTTTGATTGTACAGATTATTCAAAACAAACACTATTTCCTGTGTTCTTCCAACCGAAAAAGATGGGATAATGACTTTACCACCCTTCTTTACACAAGTTTCTTCAACAATTTTCAACAATTCTTCTGTACTTTCATTTTCGGTAGCATGTAATCTGTCGCCGTATGTCGATTCTGTTATAAGATAATCGCATTGTGGGAATGTCGATGGAGGTGCAAGAATGCGATTAACCGGTCGACCAATATCGCCGGTAAAGCAAATTCGCTTTTTCTGTCCGTTTTCGGTTATTTCCAGATTTACTGCAGCACTTCCCAACATGTGACCGGTGTTGGTAAATTTTACATTGATTTTATCGTTGATATAAAATCGGCGGTTGTAACCTACGCTGATAAAAAGTTTCATACATTCTTCAGCATCTTCAATGGTATAAATAGGTTCAACCTGTGGTTTACCCATTCTGACCATTTTTTTATTATACCATTTTACATCAAGTTCCTGTATATGAGCACTATCCGAAAGCATTATGGAACAAAGATCGCGTGTGGCGTTGGTACAAATAATCGAACCCCTGAAACCGAGTTTGTACAAATAGGGAATTAAACCTGAGTGGTCGATATGCGCATGCGAAAGTATCAAATGATCGATGTCTTCCGGATTAAAACCAAGTTTACGGTTAAGAGAATCGGTTTCCATTCCTTTACCTTGATACATTCCGCAATCGAGAAGAATTTTTTTACCATCGTCGGTAATTATCAAGTGTTTACTGCCGGTCACTTCGCGGGCAGCACCCAAAAATTGTATTTTCATAACTTTTTAGAGTCAAGAACCGAGTATCAAGAATTAAGATAAAATATTCTATACGAATTAGAAAGCTCTTTAGATAGAAAATAGAGCATCAATGTATAAAATCTTAAGAATTGTTTTCGGTTTATATTTACTATATTTTTAATTCATAACTTCAATAGTGTAATGATTATTTACACTAGTATATTGGAACAAAGAGGATTCTTCAATTCTTCAAATTTTTCAACCTTCACATGCAGAAAGAAATCAATTCACATTTTCATTTGTATTTACAGAATCCTGTTTTTCTTTGCTTTTAGCTTCTTCTATCACATCTTTTTTAGTTTTGAAGAGTTTGGCAGTGTAAAATCCAATAAAGTAAGTAAATGCTATCAAAATAATCAAAGGTAAATCGAAGCCAAAAAACAAAAACTTAAGTTTTACAGGAGCTACATTTTGGGCAGCAAAAATTAACAGCAACAATATCAATACAATATCGATAATTTGTTTGGTTGTAAGTTTTTTCATAACAGTAATAATTATTTTGTATGAAATATATTTTGATTTTACATGAAAAAAGATACTTTTCAACATTCAAAAGTATTCAATTTTTTTTTAATATACACCATTCTCACTCAAAGTTATTAATAAATATGATGATGTATGAGATTTTACTTTAATATCTTAAAATACTGCTTTATTAAAACAAAGTTAAAAAAAGTTTATAATGAATTCCGGAAATAAAAACTTCAAAATACATGATTCAAAATCAGCACCTTAAGTTATAAACAAATTATTAATTTTTCGAGTACTGTCAGATTTTCGTATTTTTGCATGAAAAGAAAAAAATCAGAAAATATTATACATGCTTTCAGCCGATAGTTTAACAGTTGAATTCAACGGAAAAACGCTTTTTAAAGATATTTCATTTGTTATTAACGAAAAAGACCGCATAGCACTGATGGGGAAAAACGGTGCCGGGAAATCAACTTTATTAAAAATACTTGCCGGTGTGCGAGAGCCTAATAAAGGTAAGGTTTCATATCCAAAAGGAACGGTTGTAGCATATCTTCCACAACATTTACTTACGGAGGACAAACGTACTGTTTTTGATGAAACTGCGCAGGCTTTTTCTGAAATTCATGCAATGGAACGCCAAATTGAAGCACTGAATGAAGCACTTGCCACCCGTACCGATTACGAATCGGACAGCTATATGGAGTTGATTGAAAAAGTATCAACTCTAAGTGAACAATTTTATGGTCATGAAGAAATTAATTACGATGCCGATATCGAAAAAACCTTGCTCGGTTTAGGTTTTTTGCGCAAAGATTTTACTCGAAACACTTCTGAATTCAGTGGCGGTTGGCGTATGCGCATTGAATTGGCTAAAATTCTTTTGCGCCGCCCTGATATTATTTTGCTCGATGAACCTACCAATCACCTCGACATTGAATCTATCCAATGGCTCGAAGATTTTCTTATCAACACTGCCAAAGCTGTAGTGGTAATTTCACACGACCGCGCATTTGTCGATAATATCACCACACGCACCATTGAAGTTACAATGGGGCGCATTTACGATTATAAATCACGCTATTCGCACTACCTTGAATTGCGCAGGGAACGCAGGGAGCAACAACAAAAGCAGTACGATGAGCAGCAGAAAATGATAGCTGAAACCACAGAGTTCATCGAACGATTTAAAGGCACCTATTCCAAAACGCTTCAGGTGCAAAGTCGCGTTAAAATGCTTGAAAAGCTTGTTTTGGTTGAAGTGGATGAGGTTGATACTTCTCACCTCCGTCTGAAGTTTCCCCCTGCCCCACGCTCAGGAAACTACCCGATAACAGCCGAAAATGTTGGGAAATGTTATGGTGAAAAACGAGTTTTTGCTAATGCAAATTTTATGATTGAACGGGGCGAAAAAATTGCTTTCGTTGGAAAAAACGGCGAAGGAAAATCAACCCTTGTAAAAGCCATCATGGGTGAAATAGAACACGAAGGTAAACTCACGCTCGGACATAATGTAAAAATAGGCTATTTTGCGCAAAATCAGGCATCCTTACTCGATGAAAATCTGACTGTTTTTCAAACTATTGATGATATTGCAGAAGGCGAAATTCGTACCAAAATAAAGGATCTATTGGGTGCTTTTATGTTTGGGGGCGAAGAGTCGCTCAAAAAAGTAAAAATACTCTCAGGAGGCGAACGAACTCGTCTTGCACTTCTCAAACTACTCCTCGAACCCGTTAACCTACTCATACTCGACGAACCTACCAATCACCTCGATATGAAAAGTAAGGATATTCTTAAACAGGCTTTAGTCGATTTCGATGGAACATTAATCGTTGTATCGCACGACCGCGATTTTCTCGATGGTTTGGTAACCAAAGTGTTCGAATTTGGTAACCAAAAAATAACCGAACACCTCGAAAACATTTATGGTTTCCTCGCCAAAAAGAAAATAGAAAATCTCAGGGAAATTGAAAGGAAAAATTGATTAATTGAAAAAAACTGCTACTGAAATATCATAAAAAATCGGAGCAAAAAGTCCCTTATTTTCCCGAATGGTCGCTTCAGTAACTAGATTTATTTCTTTAATTTTTAATTCATGAAACAATAATTGGTTTTGAAATAATCATACATAATCAATATATAAAACATATTTATTACATATACAATTCATATTTAATACATATTTAAAATATGTTTTATATATTGATTAATTCAATTTTCACATGTATTTAATTGCTTGAATTACTGATTATTGCTTAATGCTGCATATTAAATATCAGATGGTTATACAAATGTATGTTTTCCAAATTTTCGATATTTTACCTCACCCCCAGCCCCTCTCCTTCCCGCGAGCGGGGCAAGTATCCGAGAGGAACGGTTCACCGCAAGTAGAAAATTCATCGCACATATTTATGTGTTTTAAATTCAATTACTAATACATGCTAAAGTTAAATTAATTAATATGTTTTGATAATTTTTATATTTTATAATAATTATAATTCAATTCATCTCATTGTAATTGATTGATAAATAAAATTAAGTTACAACAACAAATAAAAAATAATATGGCCAGAGTCAAAAACTTAGATCAGATTATGGGTGGTCTGAAAAACTTTTCATTTTATGCGTAAAGGCAGTGATACTATTTTTGTACGAACCAAAGGCGGTCCCGACAAGGAAAAAATTAAGCGCGACCCTGCATTTGAGAAGTTACGGCTTAACAACATGGAATTTGGTGGTTGCTCTGCAATGAGTAAACAAATCCGTATGGCATTTAGCGGGCTTGAGCATGTGGCTGATTTTAATCTTGCTCCTGCCCTCAGTTCGCTGGTAAAGAAAATACAGAAAACAGATGAAGTACATCCTGTCGGACAAAGGGAAATACGGCTATCAGCATACCGATATTTGTTAGCCGGTTTCGATTTCGGAAGAAAAACACGTTTCAATAGTCTGCTGCGTGTACCAATTCATTTTCAAATAAACAGGGACATCCTTAGCGCTAGCGTCCACAAACCGGCTTTCACATGTAGCTTTTGACTGAACATTGCTCAAAATATGCCATCAATTACGGGAAATTTCGTTTCACTGCCTCATTAGGTATAGTTACCGATATGCACTTCAATGCCAACGGAACAGCATATGAACCTGTTCACGATAAAATGGGACAGGGTTTTCAGATACGCAGTAGTTCGTGGCACACCATGCATGGCACCATACCTGAACAAACCCTTGTACATTTCGGTAAACAACCATGCAATGGAAGTACAGAATTTTAACGAAATAGACACACTTATCTTGACGTTCATTGTGGAGGCCGGCGCACCCGATGTCTTTGGGAATACAATGCCGGTACGTGGAATAAGTGGCGGAGTAATCCTCGGAGTGGGCTAAGTAGTCGTTTATAAAAAATACTTTTCCGCCAATGGCAAATCTCTTTGGAGTGCACGTAATCTTAACATCAATAAGATTGAATTGTCGTTTTTTACGCATTAGAAGTTAGTGCGTAAAAAATCGTGGTTTGTCTCTTGCCAAATTTGGATAAAGGAGCGTGGCATTGCCAGTAAATTTAGTACAAGAGAAACATAACCAACGCTGTGTATATTTAGCAATCGAGAAAGGGTGTGAATACCTATCTTATGAATAATTCTCACAACGTTGGTTACGAAAATTTTAACATAGCAGCTATGCTTGCTTTGCATAGACCTTAGCGCGAACGTATTTCTTTTTTCATAAAAGAAATATACGAAAGCACAAAACAACATACTGTAGCAGCCACCAAGCCTGTGATTTGTGCCCATACCAACAACAAACTTTGAGATATAGACAGCGGCCCCGGAATGGCGCCATACAGTTGCTCTACGGTTAACGGTCCAAGGCTGCGTACAGAGGGCATTAGCAAAGTGGTAGTGGCTTCGCTATACAGCTGATTGGGCAAAAACCGCATAAGTAACAAGCGCAATTTTTCCAATCCGATTAGGGCTTGGGGCGGCAGGTACTCATAACCCGATGGTGTTAATCCATTGATAATAAGATTTACAATCAGCGGATAAAACACCGAAACAAAAAGCCAAATGGCAATTCCGGCTAAAGCGGCAGTAGCAGGCTGCCTGAAACGAACCGAAAACAAAATAGACAGATTCAACCAAAATGCAACATAAAAAATATTAAGAATGATAAATGCTGCAATGCGCCAAAATTCCTCGGCTGTAGGCGGAATACCGAGTTTTATCAGACCCACTCCGGTAACCATACAACCCAATGCCAAAAAGAAAAAAGCAATCACGGTAAGTGCTCCCACAAATTTGGCATTGATGATATAATCGCGATGAATGGGCTGTGCCAGTAATCTGCTAAGTGTACCGCGGTTTTGTTCCGAGTTGATGGCATCGAACCCCATGCTTATCCCCAACAGTGGACCCAAAAAGCCCATAAACACAAAAAAATTGGGCATCGAATTGTCGGAAGTAGTAAACAGCCTTAAAAAGAAAAATGCATCAGAGTTGCCGGTATTTTTGGATAAATCACTCAGGCTCGAGAGTGCTGTGTAAACAGAACCCACACCGGTAAGTAATATAATCGCGACTAATATAATAAACCGCCAGCTACGTAAATGATCGGCTATTTCTTTCTGTACCAGTACCCAAAACGGATGACGTATAGTAAAATCAATTTTAAACATAAGGATGGATAAAATAAATGTTCAGTCCTTTTAATTTTTCCCCTCAAAATATTTATAATAAATCTCATCAAGCCCAAATTCCTTTTGTTGCAGATATCGAATATCAATAGCATTATTTATTAAAAATCGAGCAATTTCGGCCGACATGTCGCATTCCGACTCAATAGAAAAAACATCGTTCACAAGGCTAATCTGCTCAATCTGGGTTAGCGGTGCAAGGATTTTTTTTAATTCCTCTACTGATATATTGCTCGCTGCTGAATTGGCTTTGGATAGTTTTGCCTCTAACACAAACGACTGATTGCCGAATAGCTTTTTCGACAGCGAGGGAATATCGCCTACCCCAAGCAATTTACCGCTGATAAAAATGCCCACACGATCGCAAACCTTTTGTACCTGATGTAAATTGTGCGACGAGAACAACACTGTCAACCCCTTTTCGCGACTTAATTCCACAATCAAATCCAAAAATTCGCGAACTCCTGCAGGGTCGATACCCGAAGTAGGTTCATCCAGTACAATAATTTCAGGATCTTTGAGCAGTACATCGGCTAATCCCAGTCGCTGTCGCATACCACGCGAATAAGTTCCGGTTTTTTTACGGGCAGCATCCACCAAACCTACTTTTTCGAGCAATTGATTTACGGTTGCAATAGCTTCATTCTCAGGAATACGGTTGAGTCGGGCAGTGAGCATCAGATTTTCAAAACCGGTTCGGTTATCATAAAAGCCAACATCTTCGGGCAGATATCCCACTTTGCGTTTTACTTCCACCGGTTGCTGTGTAGAATTTATACCACTTACTTTTACCAACCCGGAGCTTGGTTCGGTAAGTCCGAGAATCGTTAATATAGTGGTTGATTTTCCGGCACCGTTCGGACCCAGTAATCCAAAAATCTCACCCTTTCGGATTTGCAACGATAAATTATCGACCGCCGTAAAATCGCCATATTTTTTGGTAAGTCCAATCAGCTCTATTACAGCATTTTCCATGGGTTACCTCCTTCCGTATTTGCGGAATAAATAGACCACAAGTGCCACAGCCAGACCGATCACCAGCACGCCAATCCATCCCCACAACAACGATGTTTCGACTGATGCGCGTAGCGTAACCGATGCGTTTGTTTGGTCGTTGGAGGCTTTTATTACCACCTGATAATCACCCGGAATAGCTTTTTTATCGGCCTTTATCGTTGCAAAAAAAGTTTGAGAAGCGCCGGGAAGTATTTCGGATATCTCTTTCGGTTCAAAACTCACTTCCCAATTGGCAGGAGTAGTACTTTCGGGTTTTACTTTCAGTAATGGAGAAGAGCCGGTATTTTGTATTAAAAGTTCTACCTTCTTAGTGGAGCCGGCAGTAATTTTGGTACTGAGCAGTCCCGTTGGAGTAGTGAGAAGCATTTGGTACGAGCCCGTAATTACTACGGACAAATCCAAAGTAGCCTGCGTATTTCCGGCTTGAGCTAAGATTGGAACCGTATAGGTGCCGGCAGCCACTTCATCGGGGGCAGTGATTTCAATACCAATACTTTGTGATTTATTGGCACCAACATTTACAGCAGATACCTGTTTGTAATTCGCTTTAAATTCCACTTTCCAACCTGCATTTACCCGAGCATGCAGTGCATACAGGAGACTATCGGCTGTAAGGTTTTGCAAATTTGCCTGAAAAGTGAAGGTTGTTTTTGAAGTACCTTCCATGTTCGATTGGTCGGTTGTGAGTAAGGTTTTGTAGGTACCCTGCGTTTTGATTTGCGCCACCAGGGGCAACGAACAAAGTCCCCGAGCCTGAATGGCAAACTTATAAGTGCCTTTATTAACTTTCAGCGGCACATTTACCTGCAAGGTAAAACTCTTACGGTCTTTAGGCAATACCGATATTTCGCTCACTTTCCAGCCACCCGATTGCAGGCTGTGATTCCAACCATTTCCGAGTCCGCTTACAGCAAGGGCAAAACGCTGCACCTTATGGCTATTGTTTATAGCTTCAACTTCGTACGAAATGGTTTGGCCGGGCGACACCGAAATATTGGTCAGTGGGGTGTACAAATAAATACTGTCGGAAGGTGAGTCGGCAAAAAGTTCCGAACTGAATAGCAGCGATCCAGCAATCAATAACTGCGCAAATTTTTTGAAGTGAAATTTCATATAAATCATCCTTTAAAAATTTATTAAATTACTATTTATTAGACACTTAAAAATTTGAACTGCAAAATTATAGACTGTATGTTAAAACTGACTATTCATTAACTTAATCTACAAATTTTTGAAAGTTATTAAACATTTGCTACCAAAATTCGTAAGTATTACATTACTTATCAACACATTACAGAAAAATGAATGAAAGGAGTTTTTAAATTTTTTAAAAGGCTGCTGACTCGCCGAAGAGTACTAAAATAATTGGTTGTAGCTGGGCGAATCGTCTTTTCTATTGGTTTGTTGAGTAGCAAGGATACTATTTCCACCTGCCGTAGGCTAAAGTTATACGGCAGAGATCAGACGCCATTTTTACGATAAAGAGAGTGAGGAAAAAAGATTGCTATACTTTGTTTAGTAAAAAAAAATTTATTAATTTTACGCCAGTATTTTAAGGAATATAAACCAAAAGAATGGTTGTTTGAAGACGCAAGTGGAGGGCAGTACGCTGACAGAAGCATTCACATTATATTAAAAGCTGCCGTACAATAGACAGAAGTAAAAAAAGAATTACAGTTCACACATTAGGGCAAAGTTTTGCCACTCATTTACTTGAAAATGGAACAGATATTCAGTATATACAATCGTTACTTGGAAATTCGAGTAGTAAGACGACTGAAATATATACACATATTACAAACAAAGGATTAGATCAGATAAAAAATCCATTGGACAAATTAGAAATATAGAATTATAAATAAATCAAATTTAACATTTTGGATATACGCCATATAGAAAATAAACTGAGAAAGTACAAAATGCTGAATTTCAGATATTATTGCATTTTCATAATGCAAATATATGCGCCACACTATGGCGTATACACAATTTGAATGGCGTATACACAGATGTTAGCCGTCACCCTAAAAAAAAAGGCAGACATTGCATAAAAAAAATGACTGAAA
>CAYNGF010000074.1:0-18061 GCA_964396515.1 uncultured Paludibacter sp. | reverse complement strand
TGCGCCTGCTGTTCCTTGTGGGCCTTGTGCGCCTGCTGTTCCTTGTGGGCCTTGTACCCCCGCTGTCCCATCTCCAGCTGCGCCTTGAGGACCTTGGGGGCCGGGGAATCCACTGGCATACTTGCAGACGCTATCAGTAACGAGCAGTTCTACCCTCATTATCGGGTTACCTCATCTACAAACAATATAGTTCCATAAATAATTCGCTCTGTTCCTAGCGTAGGCAGACCCACTACTGTAGTGTTTGTAGGGCCGTACAGTTCGAGGTCATACTCTCCTGTAACTGAATGGGGAGTGTTTCCTATGGTGGCCGTTTGGTCTGGGTCTAGATAAAAGCAAACTCGTCCAAGAGTACCCTGTATAATGATGTAGCCATTATCAGTACTAAGGTACTGGTAGGTCTTACTGCTGGTTCTTGTTGGGCGTATCATCATGCCAGCAGTGTAGCCAGAAAGGTCTCTAACCACTCCGTCAGCATCTGATAGTTCTATAGTGTTAATCCAGCTAGAACCCTTCTCAATTGATAAATCTAATCTGTGTCCTGCCATAACCAAACTCCGAGATTTGTCATGTTATTTAGTATCCGGAAAGGGTACACCTTGATTCTAATAAGTTTTTGTGCTAATAATAGTAAGGGAGTAAACTTAACTAAGAGGTTTTTATAAGATGGGTTTTAGCATTTCTAAGTTTTTCAGGAAGAGTACGGGTAAGCCTCTCACCCTTCAATCTTTGGGAGAGGTGATTGTTCAGTGCAACGACACACAAGAGGCTTTAAAAGCTCTGACGAACTATACGCAAATTAAGGAGTTATTGGAAGAGGAAGTAAAGGTAAAGTTACTCCGAGAGTTGCAATTGGACAGGGTTCAGGAGAGGTTGCTCACAGCTGCCCCCGACTTCCTGGAACCTACTATACGGAAAGAGATAAGCGGCTTAAAAGACAGATTGACCTCGTGGCAACTGTAGTTGCCAAGTTGCTCCAAGGGACTTATAATACCTATAACTACCCAGTAATCTTCATACTGGGAATAATTCCAGGTGTGGTAAATGGCTAAAGATTTATATCCAGATAGAAAAATCCTCTCTCTTTGCTTAATCGCAAAAAACGAAGAAAAGCATGTTAAGCGATTTGTAGAAGCGTGGAAGGGGTACTACGATGAACTAATTATCTGCGATACTGGGAGTACCGACAAAACCAAGGAAATTGCCGAAGAATGTGGGGCAACTGTAGTAGAGTTTCCGTGGTGTGATGACTTTTCAGCGGCGAGAAATGCCGCAGTCGCCCCCGCTACATCGGAATGGGTATTCTGCCCAGATGTAGACGAGGTTATGGTCAACCCGGAAAACTTCTACAAGTTTCTAGCAGAGTGCCCCGACTGGATAAATGCTGTTCAAATAGATTTGCATACAGCGTGGGAGAACTATAAATCCCCTACAGACAAGGGTGCTTTAATTAACTACTTTCCCGCACAGAGATGCTTTAAGCGTGGAACTCACGAGTGGCGGGGGGCGGGGCACGAGTTTATTGCGGGAATTAATGGAAACACCACGAAGATGGGCTATTGCAGAACTGCCTACTTCGAGCATCATCCTGACAGTACAAAGCCCCGTAACTACATAGGAATACTGAGGAAGCAGGCAAACGACAACCCAAGTGATGGGCGTTACCTGCACTACATGGGAAGGGAAGCCATGTACCACGGCCTCAATGTTGAGGCCATAGGGTATTTCGAAAGGTGCCTTGAACATCATCATTGGGACTTTGAACGCTGTCAGACCAGAATCTACATGGCTAATTGCTATTTGGCACTGGGGGATAAGGAAAAGGCTCTCGACCAATTAATAATGTCTCTAAAAGAGGAGCCAAGTAGGAGAGAATCTACTTTTGCCCTAGCAGATTTTTACAGGGCGGAGAAAGACTGGAGAAAGTCTCTCATATGGTACAAGATGTGCTTGGGGGTAGACAAGCCTGATACTGCTTATTTTATGAACGATGAGTTGTACGGGGCACTTCCCTGTATCCGAGTAGCCCACTGCTACTGGCAACTTAAAGACATAAAGTCTGCACGGATGTGGTATAACAGGGCTAAAGAGCTTCAGCCTGACCACCCAGAAGTGGTGAACAACTCAGAACTTTTCGTTGTTCCCAAAGTTGCAATAGTGATACCCACTCGGTTCCGGGAAGAGCACCTTACGCGGTGTCTTAACGCTATCAGAGCTTCAGCTGACTCTTACCCCAACATTGATGTCTGTGTGTTCAGAGATGAAAAGCCTGAAGCTTTAGGGTGTCCCAAAGCAACTAACAGAGCAGTTGAAATGGCACTATCCCCTGAGTCCAAAGAGGATGGGTGGGAGGTGCCAGATTACATTTGCTTCCTCGGAAACGACTCCATACCACAACCCGGTTGGCTCTACGAAGCCATGATGTTAATGAAAACCTTCCCTGACGGAAAGGGAATGGTTGGGTTTAACAATGGGTATAGCCCAGGTTACGCTCAACATTTTGTAATACATAAGGACCTCATAAAGACTCTACCTGACGAAAAACTTTTCTATGAGGGATACACACACAACTGTGTAGATAATGAACTAATGGAACGGATGAGTTCTGTTAATAGATACAGATGGTGTCCTAGTGCTAAGGTATATCACAGTTGGTATGCTCCTTATGGAAACACACCGGGAATTGACCCCAGGCCAATGGATTCATGTGACCAGAGAGTATACGAAGCCCACCCTAAAGATATTGAACTATTTGCTAATAGAAGGAAGGAGTGGTACCGAGAACCTACATTTGGGGTTCAAATACTCGCTTGGAGGGATGAACAGTTTATTGGGGAGGTAATAGATAGGGTTTTGAGCCACTTCAAACCGGAACAAGTAGTTGCTGTCATGGGTAATCCTTACGCAGAGGGAAATTGGGGTGAAGACGGCACTAGAGGAATTCTAGAGGAGGCCGGAATACGTATTATTGAAGGCGGAGACTTACCTGAACACGAGAGGAGGAATAAAGCTTTAGACATATTAGGGGTGGATTACTGCTTTATAGTTGACGCAGACGAGTTGTGGGAACCTGAAATGTTTCAGGAGGTAGAGAACGCAGTTACCCACACCCCTGGGGTAGAAGCTGTTCTTTCCGAAACGTATACATATTGGAAAACCCCAGAGTGGAGAATTGACCCCCCAGAGCCGCATAAAGCAACAATACTGGTAAGTAAAAAAACTAGATTTAATAACTGTAGATTACACAACTCAGTGTTTTCTATACTAGTTAAAAAGCATATTCATCACTATAGCTATGTTGGCGACGATGTCCGTATTAAACAAAAGCTAGCACACCTAGGGGCACCAGGAATAGCTGAACTACACCCAATTATTCCTGGCTGGTTCGAGAATGTGTGGAAGAAGTGGGATGAAAACCACGAACTTGAAAACCTGCATCCCACTCACCCGGAGTGCTACAAGAGGGCTGTTAGGGTTACCCCACTACCAAAAATTGGGGATACAGCACCCCCAAAATGGTTTGGGGCTATATACGATAGAGCGGACAAGATAACAGGCGCAACTACCAGGGAAGAACTCCAAAAACTGGCGGAGCTTTCAAAAGACAAGACAGTTGTGGAGATGGGTTGTGACTTAGGTCGCTCTAGTGTGGTACTAGCATCAGTAGCCAACAAGTTTTACACTGTGGATAACTTTTCTTACAGGGCAGAAGCCAAAGAACATTTTCTAAAGAATATGACTGGCTTGAATTATACCTTGCTGGAAGAAGACTCTAGTAATGCTTCTACTAAGTTTACAGAACCTATTGATGTCCTTTTCATAGACGGAGACCACACTGCACCCAGCGTGGAGATTGATATAAAAAGTTGGGTGCCAAAAGTTAAAGTGGGGGGGTATGTAGCCTTACACGACTGCAACCATTACTTTGAGGGGTATGACGATAAAGTAGATGAATTACTAGGTAAAGACTGTGAAATTGTAGGAACCCTCAGAGTGTACAAAATTACCAGGCAACCTTATATAGTGCAGTGATTACGGAGCGCAGAGAATGTTAAGCTTTACCCCTAAATTACTTATAGTAACTTCTGTAATTAGAGTAGAAAACTTACCTACTCTTGATAGTAATATAAGAAGCGTATTAGAGGGGGTAAATTACCAATGGTACTGTGTAATAGACAAAGCAGTAGTTGATCCAGCGCCATCAATACATGCTCATGTAGAAATTGGAACCTCTAGTAGAAGAACTTATGGTTTTTTAGAAAAGAATCAAGCCTTAGATGTAATCAAAGAGGATGGGTTTGTAATGTTTCTTGATGACGATACATTACTCCCTACGGTGTTTAAAGAGTTGTTTGTAAGGTACACCAACGATTACCCAGAGGCGGGGGGCTTTGTATTTGGGCAACAACATCCCAACAAGGTATTGCTTACGCCCCCAGGGCTTACGCAGTATGTTAACTACATTGACGTGGGTCAGTATATCTTAAAAAGGAATTTAATAGGAACTACAAGATTTGGAGAAGAGTTTGGATCAGACGGATATTTTTTCACGGATTGCTACGCGAAAAATCCTAATGATATTGTATTTTCGTCAGAAGTGGGCTTTTTGTGGAATTACTTAAGATGGGATTACTTAAAAGATAATGAGTATGCAAAACCCTATTGAACCCAACAGTAAAATAGCTCTAATAGTATTCACAGATGGTAGATTTGAGTATTTAACACAAACTATGCAATCCCTAAAGAGTAACGTAAACTATCCATTTTACTGTAAAACTATAGTTAACGACACAGGAGTACCTGAAGCAAATTCATGGCTAATAAATAATTACTCTCCAGAGTTTAAAATAATATCCCACAAAATTAAACGTGGTTTAGGGTATAGTATTCAAGCAGCATGGTCGGATATACCAAAAGACACAGAATATATATTCCACCTAGAAGAAGACTGGTTATTCAATGAAAGTATTTGCTTAGACGATTTGATCAAGATTTTAAAGAACAGACCCCTGTTAGCACAAATGCTTTTAAAACGGCAACCTTGGGGTGATGACGCTCCCTTTGGGGGTTATATAAACAAAGAGCCGGACGCTTTTGTTGAATACAAATTACAAGACGAAGAACTTTATTGGGTGGAGCACACAAAGTTTTTTTCATTTAATCCCTGTATTTACCCCTATACAATAACGCAGCTAGGCATTGAAAGTGTTACAGAGGGTAAACTTGGAGATTATTTAAAACAACTACAAGAAGTAAAATTTGGTATATTTGGAAAAAAAGATGATGCTCCTAGAGTAACTCACATAGGATATAAGAGGGCAGATCAATGGATGTGGTAAAAGAAAGTGTATTCACAAGTGCTACCAGTATTTGCCCCCACCCAGAGTATTGGACAGCAAGTGACGATGCTTCAACAGAAATTGAGGTATCTGAACTACTCAGTGGATTAATAAGGGGACTTCAACCCGATTTTTGTATTGAAACCGGCACCGCGTGGGGACAATCAGCAGAAAGTATAGGTATCGCTTTACAAAAAAACGGGCATGGGAAACTGGTTAGTTTAGAGGTAGATAAGGAGTGCGTAGACTTCAGTAAAGCTAGGTGCAAGGGCCTACCTGTAGATATATTGTGTATGTCTTCTACAGAGTACACTCCTAATACTACGATAGATTTTTTATTTCTTGATTCCACGTTTCCGCTTCGAGTAGATGAGTTTAAGAACTTCAAAAAGTGGATGAGAGTAGGATCAATTGTAGTATTCCATGATACAGCACCCCTTCATGGAGGGGGTCAGTTACCATATGGCAGAGATTTGAGACTCCATATAGAGAAAGAACTTTCGGGGTATATGAGACTATTACACCTACCCACTCCTCGGGGGTTAACTATTGGCTGGCTAAACGGGTAATCTATGAAAGAAAAAGTGTATGGGATAACCATGGTAAAGGATGAGTCCGATATCATAGACCCGATAGTTAGGAATATGATTTCTCAACATTGTGATGGTGTACTTATATACGACAACATGTCGGTGGACGGCACATCACAAATCCTTAGTAACTTAGCTAAAGAGTTTCCCAGCATAGTCTATGTATTTAAGGACACAGAGGTTGGGTACTATCAATCCAAGAAAATGACTAAGTTAGCAGAGATTGCTGTGTCTGACTTCAACGCCAAGTGGATTGTACCATTTGATGCAGATGAGTTGTTTTTTTCTCCCTATGGGTTAGTAGCTGACGTAATACAGGATATAGAGGAAAGTATAGTAGTAGCTAAAGTTTGGCATATGGTTAGTGACCTTGACGAAACTGATAATCCTATTGAAGATGTTAAATATAGACTTGTTGAAGCGGAAAGAGTGCCTGTAGTTATATTCAGATGGTCTCCTGGTTGTATAATAGAGCAGGGAAATCATAATGTTCTCCAGCATTCTGGAAAAATTAGGAGAGATGATTTAATACAAGTTAAACATTATCAATATAGATCATTAAAGCAATTTACATCTAAAGTTAGAAACGGGAAAGCGGCTTATGATGCCACCAACCTCGATTACGGAATAGGAACGCATTGGAGAGTGTATGGCTCCCTGAATGATGAAGAACTAAAAAAGGTGTGGGAGGAGATGAAAGCAGCCCCTAAGATTTATGCTAATTTTTGTAGCTACAACCAAGAGGATCAAAAAAATTGAACATAGTTATTACAGGTGGATCGGGGAGCATAGGAAGAGAATTCATCCAGTACCTTTACACTGATAATCATAGTATATCATAAAGTAACTGATTTCATAGAAAAATAGTGATTTTCGTAGTAAACTATGATAATATAAGCAATGATTCGAAAGACAACAATTAACCTCAGTAATGCTAACACAGGCAAGCTTGCGCACTTAGACCATGTGCTCCAAGAGTACAATCGTTGCGTTAACCTCTTCATTGACTACCTATGGGAACAAGAGCAGTTCGCTGGCTCATTCGTTAAAGATACGAACTGGTTAGACTCATGGCTATCGGCCCGTTTGCTCCAAGCTGCCGCTAAAGAAGCACTCGCAGTCGTTAAGTCCCAAAGAAAGAAACAGCGCAAAACGAAACCAGAGTTCGCTAAGTTAACCATGACGCTTGATTCACGATTCGTGGCTATTGAACGCGGTAACAATACATTTGACCTTTGGGTAACATTAACGTCCCTTGGTAACAAGCTAAAACTAGTCCTTCCGAGTAAGAAGCACTACCATTTCGATAGGTTTGATGATTGGACAATCAAAAAGTCTATTAGGATAAGAAAGACTGAACTGGGCCTGTTCGCTGATGTGTTCTTTGAAAAACCAACCCCTTTAGTTAAAAAAGAAGGAAGCACGCTAGGTGTTGACATCGGTTACAAGAAGCTACTAGTGGATTCCAGTGGTAATCAATATGGTAGTGCTTTTGAGTCCTTGTGCACCAAAATCTCTAAAAAGCAACAAGGTTCCAAGGCATTCAAAAGGGCACTGAGTGAACGGGACTGTTACATCAACAGTACCATCAAACAGTTACCACTAGATGAATGCAGGACTCTTGTGGTCGAAAACCTCAAGAACGTTAAACACGGCACTAAGCAAACTCATTCCATGAGCACACGATTTATGAATAAGCTCCAACGGTGGACTTACTCTAAAGTTATTTCTAGGATACGGTTGACCTCTGAGCTACTTGGCGTCCAAGTAATCGAAGTCAACCCTAGAAATACCAGTAGGACTTGTTTCATGTGTAAACATGTAGACAAGAAATCTAGAAAGGGGGAACGGTTCAAATGCACTGCATGTGGATACACTGCTGATGCAGACCACAATGGTGCTATGAACATTCTTACCCTAGGTTCACAGGAGCATATGGTCCCTGTGCCTTCAATAAACTAATATTCATAGATTTCTATGGAATTAGTGACTATTGACAGAACAAGGTTATACCAGGGAAACTTATACTCCAGGAATAGTTTATATAGGGTTTAGACCGGGAGAGAAGCTTACAGAGGAACTAATGTGGCCTAATGAATAGGAGACCCCCCTCGTTATTCTATAATAGGATTAGTGACTATTATGATGTTCTACCAATCAAAGAGCAAGCTATTGGGTACACCTAGCGTCTCCGGTACATGGAATTGGGTAAAAGTTGAGAATGGTTCATATAGTAACAATTGCTTGGAATATATCTGGATTGATAGAGTGTCAATACAGGCTTCTAACTACATATTTACAAGACCCCTTTAAGTATACGGTAGTAGATAACTCTACATCAGAAGTACATCTGGAGGACTTCTGCAGAGAACACTCCATAGACTATTACAGAGTTCCAGAGAGTACACATAAAGATTTAGATTGGAGCCATATATACCACTGGAACAGACACCACGGGCAGGCGTTGGAGTGGGCTTGGAATAATATTTTTCTAGAGGATAAATCTTCTGATGTTGTAGGGTTTTTGGACCACGACCTTATGCCGATTGCATTTACCTCTATAGAAAACAAGGTAAAGGGGGTCTACGGGTGGAGGCGGTATGGCCACGAAGTAGGAACACCAAAAGGGGACAAGTGGTATTTATGGCCGGGTTTCTCCTTTTACAGGCTGGACTATATCAAGCAGTTTCCTCCCATGTCTTTTGATATGGGTTGGAGGCCTGACGGCTCATTGTGGGGAGATACGGGTGCGGGAGACTACGAGTCCGTATTTTCTAGAGTACCTGAAGAATATGTGGAAGAAGAAGTGTTTATACGGCAGGGATTCTCGCCAGACTACAAAAAGTGGCAGATGGATATGAGGTCTTTTCATAGGGCAAGTGATTGGGTACATCTTGCTTCCCCCATACATTGGGATTCAGTTAAATACGAAACAGTACAGAAGATGCTATCTTCGATTTAACGAGTAACAGAAATCCCGAACTTGTCACCCAGCCATTTGGTAACCTTAGTTCTACGTTGATCGTCTAACCCACCGCACATCATCACAGCCCCGATAGAGCCATACATAGGGCTAGTGCCAGCCTGATTAGCCTCTATGTCCGCTGCGCTTAGCGTAAGGCTGGTAGACAGTGAGCCTATGAAGAGAGGCCCCACGCCATTAAAATAGGCTGTGCTGCTTGCTTTCTCGGTTACGTTATCCTGTGCATTATTTCGGTAGAGCTTTATGGAGCTACCGTCATCAACCACAGAAAAGACTGCAGCTACTGTCCCCATGGAAGCATTTCCAGTTGCTGTTACATAAGGCCAGTTTCCGTTAGGTACTTTTATAAAAGACCACTGGCTAGTACTATCGTTTTTCATTTGGAACATCCTGTTATTAGGTTCTCCAAATTTAGATACCACTAACCGAGACTGTTCTGAAGCTACAAAATCCACTACTGCAAAGAGAGACATGTTGTTGTCTCTAACTGTAAGACTGTCCGTATCAGGAACTACGAAGTATGCATCTTTATCCCAGTGGTTATAAAGACCAGGCTTATTGTTGATACTGTTAGCGTCTCCGGGAGCTTTGTATACAAAACGGAATTTGTCATCACCAGAGCTTAGGTTAATCGCGTCGTTACAACATCCCCCCACATCCCGCCAGGAATCACTTGTAGTAAGCTGATAGTTATTGGGATAACTGGGTAGTGTCTCTGTAAGGAACATGAAGTGCATGTTCGGTACATAGTAATAGGGGTTGTGAGACTTGAGAGGTTGAGTTATTTTGTTGGGAATCGCGGGGGTTGGCCGCGACAGCCCTCGTTCAACAAGTCTCGCAGAGTACCGGTAAATCATATCTACTCAGTAGCGCCGTAAACCTGAACTGTAAACGCATTCCCCATAGTTGCTGCAACAACAAGGCTATCATACTGATTGCTCAGAACCATGCCTGGGGAGGGGAATTCGACCTGAACACTCTCGTTAGACGAGATAACTTGCCGGAAGAATCTATTTCCCGTAGAAGCTGTGCCAATTGTGTTTGTCCCACAAGGCACTTTGTACATGTCCACGTTGTAGGCTGCGCCTGTGGCGTTATGCAGGAGTATCCACCTTATATAGCTCTTTCCGCCAGTTTCATTGTTTGTGATAATAGGTGTGGTTGTGCTGTCTGGAACGTAGGTTGGTTCAGCAAGCACAGTGTATGCAAATGCCATGTTCTCTTCTTCCTCAAAGTAAAGGTCTCTGACTGTAAGTTCGTCTGGTTCTTCCTCGGAGCTTCCTTCAGAATCTCCGCCCCCGGATTCTGTTTCGTCATCTATGTATATAGTATCATACAGGGGGTGAAGTGTGTATAGCCAAGAGTAGTCAAACTCTACCGGAAATTCTCCCGTTGTAAACCTGGTTCTCGTCTGTATGCGGTAGCTGTAATCATAAACTACAGTAATAGTGACAACATCTTGTTCTCTTTTAGGGCTAAGGAATGTTATAGTCCCATTATACCCATCCATGGTGTAAGAGTCATCAGGAACCTTTCCTCCGTTAACGTATACTGCTAACTCCGCTCCAGAGTATCTTCCGTAACGAAGAGCATAGGTCTGATTATCCTCTGTTGTTGTAGACTCTCGTATTCTGGCGGGTATGGACTCCCTGTCATATTCTGACAGAAGCCTCATGTTATCCCAGTTTGTAGAGTTACCTAGCCCTACAGCAAAATCTCTGTAAACCCCGGTTGGAAGCATATCGGGAACTCGCGAAAACGACAGAGAAAGCTGTTGTATAGGCCTTTCAGTAGGGAAAGCCACCGTACACAAGTCTACCTGGTTAAAGTTTTCGTAAGTTAGAGTACCCCCGTCTATGATTGGCAGAGACCCTGCTGAAAGGGTAAAAATAAACCTCAGGTATCTAAGCATCCTGTCTATACTGATAACTGGGGGGGTTACTGATGAATCGTACAGAACGTAAGGGTTACCAGGCAGTGGATTCCAATCTGTTGGACGGTCATTTGTAGAAGTGTAGATATCTACCGTAGCTGTAGATTGTCCGGGCAATGTAACATTGAGACTTAGCTCCTTACATAATACATCCTTCTTTAGGTCTATTTCCCGAGTTTCTTCTTTCTGAATCCATACAGTGCTAGTTGTTAAATCATGTATTATGTCGTCAAAACCATCAGTTCCTACTGATGTATAGAACCTACCATTTGTTCTAGTTGCATAATAGCTAAGAAACTGGGAGGCCTTAATTAACTTCGGGTCTGTATACCCGGTAGGCTCAACATAAAATAGAACAGAAGTAACAGATATGGGGTTGTCGGAGTCTACCAGTAAATAGTCATTTATAATATCGTCAGATTTTAGGGGGTTTTTCTGAAACTCTTGGGGATTGTCATAGTCGTCAGTAGCAACCCCATCAGTAAAAACTACTATTGCTTTATTCCTGCCAGATTCCATCTTAGCTAGTCGCTCTGCGGCCAGCCTTACGGAGTGTTGTAAGGGTGTACCTCCCCCTAGGCCTGAATTTTTAGCTAAGTTTAATTTACTTTGTAAAACAGAACCACTATTAGTTATGTTGGAAGTAGAACCCAATAGTGCGTATCCGGAGCTTGGGTTAACTATACGTTCATCAAAATTAGTTTCTTCTGCTCCTGGTAAATTGGGATTATACCTACTACCTCCGAAAATTATTATGTCAAACAGAGCTGTCTCATCTGTAGGTAGGTTCTCGTGAGAACCTGTTGAGTAGTAATCAAGTAGCTGAGTTGCAAAGTCATACGCAGTGTCAAACCTCTTGTTCTCTTTGTCGTTTGTATCGGCCATAGAACTGGAGCAGTCAATAACTATGGATATTATTGGGTTGACAACGTGTTTAGCGGGACCCTCTGGGAACTCAAAAGCTGTTGAAACAGTACCTCCTGAAGGAAATGTTCCCCACTCATGAATGATTACGTTGTGGTCATCTGACCCTGTTGCTGTGAGGGGGGTAACGACTTGCCAGCTACCGGCAGGTTGTGTACAGTAACCGCCAGAGCCTAGAGGGTAGCTATCACTAGCGCCATACCATTCAATGTAATTACCGGTGTCACCCCCTGTCTGCCTTAAGACTATACAGTACCTATCAAAGGGAGTTGTACTAAGGGGACCAGTAAATAACAGCTTAACCCTATCCCCAGATCGAGGAACTATAGAGGCACTAGCTAAAGTGAAACCTATAAGTTCGTTTATGTCGGGTAAGTTAGTTGTTGAGTCAGACTTGTATAAAGAAGCAACAAGGGTGTAGTCACTCACACTACCCACTCTACCTAGCCATGGGTCAATACCAACTATGTAGTCATGCCCCGCCTGATAAGACTGGCTGCGCTCTGCTACCCACAAACCCCCAGTAGGACCTGGTGGGTCTACTGGTGGTCCGTTGATTGGTATATCAATTATGCCAGTTCCATTTTGGGTAGGCCCTATAATCTTGCTCCAATCATCGGGAAGCCTGATAACTCCTACCTGTTGGTAATTAGGCAGAGTAGAAGCCCCGTCAGAGGCGCATGTAGCATAGGTATCAAGTTGTATAGCGAGTTGCCCCAGATTGAACTCTGTGGTGAAACTAGGCCACCACCCCATATACGACGAGTTCTCCCCAATCCAGTAATCTATATCATCGTGGGTATTATTCCCCACGTTTATGACGTTTGCACCGTAAATCGTGACTTCTACGATATCGGTATAAGCTATGGCCCGTGTGAACTTAACCTGGGCACTTTCAGGTATCACCATGTAATCAGAGGGGGAAACCAAGTGTGAGTTTTTGTACACTGCAACAGTTTTAGTAGAATCCCAAGAACCTATCGGAGTATACAAAGTTTTGAAGTCAGTGATTACCGTTATTTCGTCTGAGGAGGAGTTACTTGCGGAGAATACTATCTTACCGTCTTCTTTAGTTACACTGACTATATCGGAGTCTGAAACGGCAACACCGTTTTTGCAGATAACGTAATCTCCAGTCCAAGCTTCAGTGTAATATATTGTGTAGTCACTATTTGTAGGTACGGTTGCCTGTGTAGTAAACTGAAAAGGCTCTTTTACCCTTCCGACATGGGAAATACCCGCCAAGGCAATATTATCCAGAGTTCCTGTATCCACCTTGCTTCCAGGTATCCTGCCAATATAGGCTTGGTCAAGGATTCCCGTAACATGATTCTCCAAATCTATTTTCGGACAGGAGCCATCGTGGATATGGTTTGATATCTTAGCGTAGTTGTTGTCCAGACCACGTCCCCCGAAGCTGAGAATCTTCCGTGTAGTGGGGTCTAGGGTAGCCACCTCATCAACAACGATAACCCTTCCGAGGTCTACGGCACCCGTGGGGATACTGGTTTCAGATACACCGAAGGTGGGGTGATTGGTAATGTAATGAACCCCAGAGCCATCAGTGGCCTCGTTACTCAATTCATAGCTGTATGCGTAAAGAGTGTAGTTTGTATCCTCTACCACTGAAACGTAGCTGTTTCCCGTGGTGGTGTACCAATAGTTGTTGGAGCAGTACCTACCGGGGGATACAACAATAGTGCCAGACTCCGCAGCATAGGTTAAGTCCAGTCCGTTGACAACCCCAGACTCAGTAACAACTCCCACCATGCCCATGTTCGCATCAAGGGCTGTCCATCTTTGTAGTTCATCCGAACGATACAGAATGTCTCCCCGCTCTAAGTAGGGCATACGGAAATGCAGGCTTCGCTTCATGTAGTGATAGCCTCATTAAGTATTTCTACATCGTGGTCTTCTGTGTTTAACTGATATGCCAAGTCGTGAAGGATGGGAATGTCATCCAAGCCCTCAAACAAAGAACCACTCCAAAACTCTACTCCTACTTTTACGAACCGGCCCCCGTTAAGTATGTCGGTCAGAGAGTTCACGTCTACAGGAATAAATTCGTCGAAGTTAGATGAATTGTTAAAAGAAACCCCGTAGTGAATCTCGCATCCGTCCGGTTCTTGCATATTAGCTGTAAGAATCATACTCACCAGATTGCTTGACAGAGATACCTCAGTGGTATAAAAATACAAAGAGACGGGGTCAACCATCTGAGTCCAGTCAAGCTCTAGTTTATTGACTTCGGGGGTACCCCTCTTGTCGTCTGAGGTATAGAAGTCAATCTTTACTTCCATGTACCTCTTGTTGGATATGCCGCTTTCCCCCAGCGTGACACAGAACGGGGACAGGTCTCCCACAGGGAAGGAGACGGGGGTAGACCAAGCAGTAGAGGATGATTTTTTAAGCTTGTTATACAGCTTGTAGCTTACCGCCAGAGTAGACCCAGTTTCTGCTGGCATCGCCCCGTAGACTCGGATGGCGTTCCACTTATTCAGACCCCAAGAATCGTGGCGCATAGTAATGTAGCCAGGACTAGCGTATTCGTGGTCTTCGTGGTCAACAGTCAGGGCAACAGCCCCGCTTCCATAAGTACCATTAACAATACTACGGGTATTGTAGTAGTAGAGGAACCTGGTATCTGTAGTGTTGAAGTCGTTGATGTCTATGGACTTATCGCCTCCAACAAATCCCGGTATCCAGTAGGATATGACCATATCCCTGATAATAGCTGTTGTTGTCCTCTCTAACGAAGAGGTGAGTTGAATCCAGAGTTCTAATGCTCCCCCCTCAAGGTTTATACTACTACCAGAAGGAAGGTGTTCTGACCATGTTGCTGCCTCCAACGCCGCTTCGTCTGCCGCAACTCTTACTTTAACTTCAAGAGAAGAGCCTAGGGGAACCCTGGGGTAATATGCGATATAGCCCCATTTAGTGTTTGTTACACCAGTAGTCTTCTTTAGTTTATAGTCTCCAGGAGTAGCGTATCGAGTCTCTGTTACTCCAAGAGAACCAAGTTGTAATCTTTCGGGGTTAGTGTCTATATCTATAGATGTAAGTACTGGGAAGTCCTCAAACCCAAAATCTGTTAAAAACCCTCCAGTACCTTGAAAGTCGTCAGGACCCGCCTGGTTTACCTGAAATTCTGTAGAACTGGGGGTTCCTGAAACATTGAAAAGTCCGTTATAACCGACACCTCCACCTCCCGTGGAGCCACGGACGTAGACAGCATTACCTCGGGTAAGGCCGTGGTCTCCCTTTGTCTTAAAGGTTACAACATTATTTAGCCTGTAGGCACCTGTCCCATCCTCCGGTGTTGCTACTTCAATCATCTCAGAAGCATTGTCTTCCGTATACCGGTTATCCTGAAAAACATACACTCTTTCGTTTGCTGGAACTATTTCAAACTCTAGTTGAGCACCCTTAGCAAAAAAAGCATACGGAGGTAATGTTAAGTCTACATTTCCCCCCGCATAGTAGAACGCTGCCATAGTGTCTGTAACAGTATGAACCCAGAAAACACCGTCATACTCATCCCCCATATTGTATATGCATATGGGGGTCCCAACTGTACCACCAAATGTAGCAGAACCCTCAAACCCTATGGTTGCACAATTACTAGTACATTCATAAGATGCGACCCTTTGAGGTGTGTTTTCCCAAGCATCATACTGGTTTTGTACAAAGACAGCAGCATTATATGTCCCGTAGTCTAATCCTGAATAGTAGGGATACTTTCTTAGCGTAAGCTCTTTTATGTCATCATCTTTGGTGACATCTATAACAGTTGCTGGGTTAGTAGTTTTTTCCCCAATAAGATGAACACGATAGGCCTGTTGAGTGCTTGTATACTCCCACTTAAGAAGTGGTGTTTTATCAACAGTTCTTCTGTCTGGTTCTAAAATAACAACTTGAGCCATTCGTTTAGCCTACCATAAGCTTTACAGCTTGAATGTCTTTAAATCTCTCTAAGAGTGCCTGTTTCATTTCAGGGGTAACTGGAGCCTTAGCATTAGAAACAGGGCTTTTGCTCCTCATAATTGTGAGGAGTCTAGACTTAGGGTCGTATATTCCACGAACGCACTTGCTGCACCCCCTACCCCACATACTTTGGTGAGTTTCGTACCCACTTACTGATTCTACCGATAAATCTGGGTTGAATACCCATAGGTATCTCGTTCCTGGTGTGCTAGTGCTAAAAGACTTCGACATAACACCAAGTCCTCCGGATTCTAGATGAGGACTCGGGTTTATCTCTGTCGTATCGTCAGAGCCAGCCTGCTTCTCTATTCTGTTTTTTGCTAAATTGAATAATGGTGTAGGCATCAGGATATCTCATATGTAGAGTATAGTTCTAAGTCTTTTAGTATCCCATCAGAATAACTCAAAGGACCCGTTTGGTAAGTATCCCCAGTACTACCAGTCCATGGTCCCGGTCCAGTTGGTTCCGGTCCAGTGGGGTTATCCCACAACCCCTCATCGGTACTAAAAACATTCATTCGGAGGTTCCAGATAGTGAGGGGGTCTTCTTTTCCTATGTTAGTGTTTGGCCATCGGTAGGTGTGGTCTAACGGTGGGTACGAATCATCGGGGTCGCCAATCCAGCAATTACTCCAATAGTTTGATATATCTAAGGATAAATGAATTGCGGAACCTGTAACCCCATTTACACAAGACCAACCGGTAAAGACTTCACTTTCGGTAAGAGACGCTCTGGGGTCTGTTATATTGAAGTAAATTCCAATTACCTGTGGGTTAGAATCTGTTGTGTAATCCCCCCTATTAATGCTGTAAGTAAATCCAGATAACGTACTGACCACGGTCCAGTGATCTACACCATTTGGCCTTATAGATACCCACCAGTCTCTACCATATCTTTCTGAATACTCAAAGAAGGGAAGGTACTCATCAGTAACATAACCTAAGGGAATGTAACTACCGAATGTTGCCCAAAACTCTAGAGAAGGAGCAGATGTTAACAAGAACTCAGCGGGGTCTGGGTCCATAAGGGAATTACCCGTACCAATAGTAACCCAGTCCCCACCATTGGAGTACACATATCCGTCAGAACCCCCCATTGTGTAAGTAGATACACCCCCACCTGTTACCCCAGGAGAATCCAAAGTTGGTGTATATAACCTATTGCTAACAGAATCTGTTAGAAAATAAGCCCGGTACCCCCCGTCTTCTGCAGTATCTTGCTGCAACCTAGTAACTATGGGTAGGGGAGTGTATGTGTTGTCATAATAGCTTCCCCTAAGGTAAAAAGGTTCGGGGTAAGCTGTAGTTCTAGTTAGCAGAATTCCAACAAAACCCTGTATAACATTTCCTAGCTGATAGATACCTAGAGAAGATAGGGGAAATACACAGTAAGTACCATACTCGCTACCCGCATTAAGTCTAGTTACACTGGGGAAAATTCTAGTTGTAGCTTCTGGGTCTAGAGTTGTAAATACCTCCCGCCAATAACCCTCTAGAGTTTTAAAGCTAGTTATTAAGTACATATTGGTGTACACAACCTCATAGGTGGCAGTATACATATTAATAATATCTATTAAGGTAGCACCTAAATGTACAACAAGTGCTGACTCCTCAGTATTTATTATATTGAATGGATTGTCGTCCTCTAGCTCACTATTGTAATCAGTATCGCTAGTTCCAGGATATATATAACAATCCTGAGGTACTAGTATTTTTGAATATTCATCCCCAAACAAGGGGGGTACAGTTTCATTATCATCATTTAAGCGAGTTCTTACTATTAGTTCTTTCCCAAGATCAAAACGAAAATGAAACCTGCCATAAGTGAGACCTCCGTCGTAACCCTCCTCGGCATATTCTACACTATCTGGGTCAGGGGTAACAAGTAGCCCGTCTGTAATTCTGCCGTATCTAGTCGTCGGAGTAATTCCCTTCGGTATACCACTTGCTAACTCTACCCCCCCACCAGCATCATCGGCATTTTTTACTCTACTATAATTTAAGGTATTTCCTACAAGGTCTTCAGCTATTACAGTAACGTAGTGTTCTTGAGTTCCATAGTATGTAGGCAGATAAAAGTCTACACTGGTGGGGGGAGGCGGAGTAAGGGGGTTGTACTCATAATAAGTGGAAAAAGTTGCCGGAAACCCCGCAGTATCTGACCCCCACGTAATTTTTTTAATTCCAGATGTAACATCTTCGACTCTTCCAATTACTGCAGAGGGACTTGAGCTAGAAGAACTTAGTGTAAGGTCCGGAGGAGTTTGGTCTAGAAGTACCTGGTATTGCTGCTCGGAGAAGTTCCCCG